>NZ_JBJMIE010000311.1:0-13565 GCF_045807065.1 Actinophytocola sp.
ATGGCGTCACCGAGGCTGCGAGGGGGCGGCATGAGCGGCGTGAGCGGAGCCTGCGGAGCGAACCATTGGACACCGCACGCCGACGAATGGCGTCACCGAGGCTGCGAGGGGACGGCATGAGCGGCGTGAGCTGGCGGGCGCGGCTGAGCGAGTTGGGCATCGACCTCCCGTCCGTGCCCGCACCCGCCGGTGCCTACGTGCCGGCCGTGAAGTCGGGTTCGCTGGTGTTCACCGCGGGCCAGGTGCCGTTCGTCGACGGGAAGGTCGCCGCGACCGGCAAGGTCGGCCGCGAGATCAGCCCGGAGGAGGCCAAGGGCCACGCCCGCACGTGCGCGCTGAACGCGCTCGCGGCCGTGGACGCCCTCGTCGGCCTGGACGCGGTGACCCGCGTGGTCAAGGTCGTCGGGTTCGTCGCGTCCGCCGAGGGCTTCACCGGCCAGCCCGGTGTGGTCAACGGCGCGTCCGAGCTGCTCGGCGAGGTGTTCGGGGACGTGGGCCAGCACGCCCGGTCCGCGGTGGGGGTGGCGGAGCTGCCGTTGGGCGTGCCCGTCGAGGTCGAGTTGATCGTGGAGGTCGGGGAATGACCGAGGTGGACGACCGCACCGACGCCTGTCACGAGCTGCTGCTCCGGCTCGCCGGCCGGCTGCCCGACCGGCAGCTGTGGCGGCTGCGGGACTGGCTCGCCGGCGGGGCGCTCGACGCGCTCGCGCGTGCGCTGCCGCTCACATTGCTCCGCGAACGTGTGGCGATCACCGCGCGTGAGTCGATGCTGCTCAACGCGGCATTGCTCGACGCGGGCGCCGACGCCGGTCGACTACACGCGGTTCCGTGGGTGGACCAAATCGACGAAGTCGACTACACATTCACTTCGGAGTCGCCCGAAAGGGTGAACCTCGGTGACTCCGAAGCAGTAGTGCTCGGGGCGGTCCTCCACGGCCGGTCCGAGTTGGTCGACGTGCGTGGGAGTTGGCGACGACACCGATCCGGGGTGGGACCGACCACCAGGATCGTGCTCGTCACGGCATCGACGGACTGCGCTCGCTTGACCGGGGAGCTGCAGCGTGTGCTGCGGGCTCTTGGAAAGCACGAACCGGGTGTCGAGGTCATGCCGGAGGGCATCGACCTGCCGCCCTACCACCGTGCGGCACTGGCGGCCTCCGAGCCGCTGCTGCCCGGGGTGATCGTGCACCAGGGCTGACCCAGCTCCCCAGCACAAGCCGTCGGTGTCGACGAGAAAAGCTGGGAAGGAGCCGACCGTGACACAGGTCGCGCGGGGGGTAGGACCGAGTGCCGCGAGCCGGCCAGGCATCGCGCTACCGGTTCGAATACATGACTTGCTGCTGACGATGGCCGGGCGGCTGGACGACGACGCGCTGGCGGACGCCCGCCAGATGCTGGCGTCGGCCGAGCTGGACCGGTCCCTGGAGTTCCTCGCCGGGTGCCTGGTCGCCGGGCGAGTGGTACTGAGCCACGAGCAGCACGCCGAGCTGGCGACGCTGTTCGGGGACATGTACCTGGAACAGGACCTGATCGACCGGATCATGGTCACCGACCGGCTGATCGCCGGGCGGCACCGGTTCGCGTTCGGCGCGGTCGAGGGCCTCGACCCGGTGCGCGGCGTCGCCGACGCGGTGCGCCCGGTGCTCGGTGTGCTGCCCGACATCCGGTCGATGTGGTGCGTGTGGCGGCTGACGCCCGCCGGTCCGGCGTCCGGACCGGTCCCGCACCGGATGGTGCTGGTGGGCATCGGACCGGGCGGCTTCGCCCCGGCCACCGCCTACCGCGTGGAGGACGCGCTGCGCCGCGCCGGCATCCGCGCGTCGGTCGAGGTGCTGATGGACGGCGTCGAGCCCGGCGAGTACCACCGGGAGGCGATGCGGAGCGCGCGACAGATCCCTTTTGACGGTCCCGGCTTCAACCGTCCTCGGGTGGAGCCGGCGTACCAGGCGGCGCGGATCGAGCCGGCTCGGGTCGAACCGCCCAGGATGGCACCCCCGCCCGAGCCGCCCCGGTTGGAGCCGGCACGGGCGGCCGCGGTGCAGCCGGAACCGGCCCGCGCCGAGCCGGTCCGCGTCGAGTCGACGCGCATCGAGTCGCCCCGGGTCGACTCATCTCGTGTCGACTCGTCCCGCGTCGAGTCACCCCGTCTTGAGTCACCGCGTGTCGAGTCACCGCGTGTCGAGTCGCCCCGGGTCGAACCGGCCCGGGGCGAACCGGAGCCGCCGCGGCCTGAGGTGTCACGTGCCGAGGTACCGCGAGCCGAGGTGTCGCGAGCCGAGGTGTCGCGAGCCGAGGTTCCCCGTGGTGAGGTGCCGCGTGGTGAGGTGAGCCGGGTCGAGACGCCGGAGCCCGTGCGGCACGAGGGGCCCCGCATGTCGGTCGTGCGTGACCTGCCACCGGCCGTGGACGCGCCGCGCATCGACACGGCGGACCTGCCGGTCCGCAAGGCGCCCAACTTCAGCGACGACACCTCGTCCCACATCGACCCGCCGACGATGGTGACGCCGGCCTTGGGTGGCGTGGTCGGTCCAGGCGGTCTGGTGGGCGGTCCCACCAGCGACGAGGAGCCCCCGCCGCCGGTGGAGGCGCCGCGGGTCGACGCCGCGCGCACCGACCCGTTCCAGGCCGAGCCCTTCCAGGCCGAGCCCTTCCAGGCCGAGCCGCTCCCGGTCCGGCCTGTGGAGCCGGCGCCGGACGAGCCGCCCGGGATGCGGGAGGAGGGGCCGCGGCCGACCCCGTTGCCCCGCCGCCGGGAGGAGCCGTCGGAGTCGTCGTCGAGGCCGCGCCTGGCCCCGGCACCCGTGCCGGCCGGTGGCGTGGACAAGCACTCGCAGGCGTTCGTCGACGACATCCTGAACACCCAGGAGCGCAACCTCCTGAAGGAGCTGCAGGACGAGCTGGCGCGGCGTGAGCAGCAGGACCCCGGGCAGCAGCAGGGCCAGGGTTCCTGGCGGGTGGACCGCTCAGGCGGCCGGCACGGCAAGCCGGCCACCGCCGGTCCGTTCGATCAGCCGAACCAGTCCGGTGGCCCGGTGATCATCAACGGCGTGCCCCCGCACGACCGCGGTCACCCGCCCAACAACTGATCGCCGACACGGCCGAGCAGCCGTTGGATGTGCAGGCCCCGTCGCACGTCCAGCGGGTGCTCGGCCGTTCTGGTGTCCACCAGGGCGACGAAGTCGTCGAGCAGGGTCGGGTACCGCTCGGGTGCCTCGCCGCTGGCGTTGAACGGCAGGAACCCGGCCGGCCCGTGCACGGCGAAGTCGGTGACGGCCGGCTGTGCGGGCGTGTGCATGGACATGGTGGCGGTGCTCAACCGGCCGCCGTCGTGGCCGAGCATGACGTGCCACAGCCCGGGCTCGGTGAACCGTGCGTGCTCGACGCTGGTGACGGTGCCGAGCGCCCCGTCGAGCAGGTCGAACACGTGCGGGCCGATGTCGGCGAGCGCTCCGCCGTCGTGGCGCCAGCGGGAGCCTTCGTACTTGGTGTCCGTGAGCGTGCCGGAGAACCAGCGGGCCTCGCCACCGACCCAGTCGTCGACCGCGTGGACGGTGTCGAGCCACTTCCGGGTGGCCGTGGCGTACCGGAAGGTGAACACCATGATGGAGGCGACGCCGGCCTTGGTGACGGCGTCGACGAGCAGCTCGGCCTCCGCCACGTCCGCGGCGACGGGCTTCTCCAGCACGAGGTGCTTCCCCGCGCGTGCGGCCCGGACGGCGAGCGGCGCCTGCACGGCCGGCGGCACCGCGAAGGCGACGGCGTCCACCTGGCCGAGGAACTCGTCGAAGTCGGTGGTCGGGGTCGCGCCGTGGGCCGCGGCCACCTCGGCGGCCGCGGCCTCCCGCCGCGCCCACACGGCGGCGAGGCTGGTGCGGGGGTGACCGGCGATGCCGGGCGCGTGCATCCGGTGCGCCCACGGCCCGGCCCCGACGAGCCCCACCCGCAACGTGTCTGTACTCATGGGGCACATCCTCGCGGGTGAAACCGGCCTGAAGGCGCCGTGAAACCCGCCGGCCGCAGTTTTGTCGGCATGACGAACCCCGAGACGGTCTCCTCCCTGCCGATGGCACGTCCCCCGGGCTGTCCGTTCGACCCGCCCGAGGAGCTGGGCCGGCTCCGCGCCCAGGGCGGCCTGAACCGGATGGTCTACCCCGACGGGCACGTGGGCTGGCTGGTGACCGGCCACGCCCTGGCCCGCGCCGTGGCCGGCGACACCCGGTTCAGCTCCCGGTACGAGCTCATGCACATCCCGTTCCCCGGCTCGGGCGTCACCGAGGTACCGCCCGCGGCCGCCGGTGACCTGACGGGGGTCGACCCGCCGGAGCACACCCGCTACCGGAAGCTGCTCACCGGCCGGTTCACCGTCCGCCGGATGCGCCTGCTGACCGAACGCGTCGAGCAGATCACCGCCGAGCACCTGGCCGCGATGGTGGCGCAGGGACCGCCGGTCGACCTGGTGGAGGCGTTCGCACACCCGGTCCCCGCGATGACGATCTGCGAGCTGCTCGGCGTGCCGTACGCCGACCGCGCGTTCTTCACCGAGCAGGTGGCGGCGATGAGCACCCCGGAGCTGGACCTGGAGGCGCAGTCCGTCGCCTACCTGGCGATAGGGGAGTACGTCGGTGGCCTGATCGCCGCCAAACGCGCGCACCCGACCGACGACCTGCTCGGCGACCTGACCGCGACCGACCTCACCGACGCGGAGCTGGCCGGCCTCGGCACGTTCCTGCTGGGCGCTGGCCTGGACACCACCGCCAACATGCTCGCGCTGGGTACGTTCGCCCTGCTGCGCAACCCCGAGCAGCTGGCCGCCCTGCGTGCCGACCCGGGCATCGCGGACCAGGCCGTCGAGGAGCTGCTGCGTTACCTGAGCATCGCGCACACCGGCGTGCGGGTGGCGCTCGCGGATGTCGAGCTGGACGGTCAGGTGATCAGGGCCGGCGAGTCCGTGACCGTCTCGATCCAGGCGGCGAACCGCGACCCGGCGAAGTTCCCCGATCCCGACATCCTGGACCTGCGCCGGCACGCGACCGGCCACCTGTCGTTCGGCCACGGCATCCACCAGTGCCTGGGCCAGCAGCTGGCCCGCGTGGAGATGCGGGTGGCGTTCCCCGCGCTGGTCACCCGGTTCCCGACGCTGCGCCTGGCCGTCCCGCCGGAGGAGGTGCCGATGCGCAGCACGATCAACATCGACGGCGTGTACCGGCTGCCGGTGACCTGGTAGGGCGCCGAGCCGGATCTTGCTCACACGAGCATTCGGGAGTGGTTGCCGGAAGTACGCTCCTAGCTGTGCGTGAGCTGCCGAAGGAGTTGACCCTGCCCTCCGGGTTGGTGCCGCCGTCGCCGCCGGACCCGCCGGCGACGCCCAAGGACGCCGCCACCGTGATGCTCGTGCGGGACACGTCGGCCGGGTTGGAGGTGTTCCTGCAACGCCGGGTCATGGGCATGGCGTTCGCCGGCGGGATGACCGTCTTCCCCGGCGGCGGCGTGGACCGGCGCGACGCGGACACCTCCGTCGCCTGGCACGGCCCCCCGCCCGCCTGGTGGGCCGCCCGCTTCTCCTGCGACGACGCGCTCGCCCGCGCCCTGGTGTGCGCGGCCGTGCGCGAGACGTTCGAGGAGTCAGGCGTGCTCCTGGCCGGCCCGGACGCGACGAGCGTGGTCGCCGACGCACGCCCCTACGCCGAGGCGCGGGCGCAACTGGTCGGCAGGGAGCTGTCGCTGGCGGGGTTCCTGGCCGAGGCCGGCCTGGTGCTGCGCGCCGACCTGCTGCGCCCGTGGTCGAACTGGGTGACACCGGTGGAGGAGACCCGCCGCTTCGACGCGCGGTTCTTCCTGGCGCGACTGCCGGAGGGCCAACGCGCCGACGGCGACACGACCGAGGCGCAGGACGCGAGGTGGCAACGCCCGGCCGACGCCCTCGACGACTGGAAGTCCGGCCGCAGCGGCCTGCTCCCACCGACCTGGACGACCCTGGCCGAACTGGAGGAGTGCGAGTCCGTCACCGACGCGATGACCCGCGAACGGGTGATCACGAAGCTCATGCCCCGCGTAGCCCGCGACGGCGACACCCTACGCATCGTCCTGCCCGGCGACCCGCGCTACGACACCGCGGCGACCCACCTCGACGCCCGCCCGGGGGACCAGCGGTGACCGCCCACCCCGCCTACGGCGAGCTGCGCCAGGTCACCCCGTCCGCGGCCGTGGTGCTGGAGGACAACCCGGGCGCCATGACCCTTGAGGGCACCAACACCTGGCTGCTGCGCGCCCCCGGGTCTTCGGCGTGCGTCATCGTCGACCCCGGCTACGAGGACGTCCCCCACCTGACCCGCGTGGCGGAGGCGGCTGGCGAGGTGGAGCTGATCCTCGTCACCCACCAGCACCCGGACCACGTGCAGGGCGCCCCGTGGCTCGCGGATCGAGTGAACGCCCCGATCCGCGCCTACGAACCGACCCTGTGCGCCGGTGCGCCGGCCCTGACGGACGGCGAGGTCGTCGAGGCAGCCGGCCTGTCCATCGAGGTACTGCACACCCCCGGCCACACCGAGGACTCCATCTGCCTGATGACGAAGGACACGGTCCTGACCGGCGACTCGGTGCTGGGCCGCGGCACTACGGTCATCTCGGACCTGGGCGCCTACCTGGGGTCACTGCGCAGACTGGCGGAGCTGCCGGCCGGCGTCCTGGCCCTACCCGGCCACGGCCCCGAACTGCCGGACGTGGCCACCACCGCCCGCGAGTACCTGACCCACCGCGAGGAACGGCTGAACCAGATCCGCACAGCCCTGACCCAACTAGGTCCGAACGCCACCGCACGCCAGGTAGTGGAACTGGTCTACCGAGACGTGGACGAGTCGCTGTGGGGCCCGGCCGAATGGTCGGTCCGCGCCCAACTGGACTACCTCCGCTCCACCGGCGAGGCCAGCTAGCAGCGGCGATACCCGCTCTACGGCCAGATCCGCCTACGGTCAAGTGCGCCCCGGACGCGCCGGCGGCCGGACCCGCGTGCAGTCAACCCCGCCTTACGGCCAAGGCCGCTCTGCGCCCGGACCCGCTGTGCGGTCGAGGCCGCCCGCGCCAGACCTGCCCTGCGTCCAGAACCGCTCTGCAGCCAAGACCGCCCCGCGTCCAGACCCCCCTGCGGTCAAGCCTGCTCTATGGCCAAGCCCGCATGCCGCCAGAGCCGTCGTGCAGTCAAGCCCGCCTGCGGCCAAGCCCGCCGCCAACCCGCTCTACGGTCAAGGCCCCCGCGGCCCGACCCACAACTGAGCCCACCCGCCGGACGGGATCTGGGGATAGCGAGGCTCGCGATGGCCGGCCTGCGCGCTGGCGCCGCCCACTCGACCGCGTTCGGTAGCCAAGTCTGCTCAGCCAGCCGAGCCTGCCCCGATGCCCCGATGCCCCGATGCCCCGATCGGCCAACTCGGTCCCCGACCGATGTTCAGTTATTTCGGAGGGAGCATGGGCATCACCACGTAGCGGACTGTGGGCTCGGTCGGCTCCACGGCGGAGAAGACCGTCGCCCGCATGCCGGGTTGGACCTCCATCCGGACCTGTTGGCCGGGGAAGCAGCGCACGGCATCCGTCAGGAAGCGGGACTGGTACGCCTGCCCCGTCCGGCCACCGTCGACGGTCGCCTTCACCGACTCCTCCGCCTCGCCAGCGCGTTGGTCCGCCGCGCGCAGGCGGATCTCGCCATCGCCCGGGTCGACCAGCAGTACGCCGCGGGCGTCCGTGTACAGGCCCACACGGCGCACCGCCCCCGCCAGCGCGTCGGCGTCCAGCGTCACCACGGTGTCCACATCGGACAGGTGGATCTTCGACTCGTGCAGGTACGAGCCGTCCAGGACCGCCGTGGTGATCAGGGCGTCGCCCCAGCGCAGGCCGAAGCGGTCGCGGTCCGCGTACAGCGTCACCTCTGCGGTGGGGAGCTGCTTCGCCAGCTCGGCCAGCAGGCTCGCCGGGACCAGGGCGTCCACCGGCGCGCCGGCGGCGGACCACGGCAGGGACGCCAGCGCCATCTGGTACCGGTCAGTCGCCACCATGATCAGCCGGTCGTCCTCGGCGCGGATGCGGACGCCCGTGAACATGGGTAACGCGTCGTCCCGCGAGGCCGCCAGTGCCGTCGTGGTCAGGGCCGAGGCGAAGCGGGCGCCGTCCACGGTCCCTGCGACGGGTGGTGTCGTGCCCACGCCCGGGTGAACATCCGCGTCCAGCAGTGGCAGCGCGTAGCGGGCACCCGGCGCCCGGATCGCCAGCTTCGTGCCCTCCACCACCAGCCGGACCTGCTCCTGCTCCAGCGCACGCAACGTGTCCGCCAGCGGCTTGGCCGGTACCAGCACCCGGCCCTCCTCGTGCACGACCGCGTCCCGCGAGATCCGGGCCGCGCGTTCGCGGTCGTTGGCGGCCAGCGCCACGCCCGTGGGCGTGGCGGTGAGGAGCAGGCCGGACAGCACCGGGTCGATCAGCTTGCCCGGTACCAGCCTGACCAGCGCGGATGCGGCGCTGGCCAGCTTCGTGGTGGTGACGGTGACGTCCATGGCGCCAAGGTAGACCCGGGCACCGACAATCAGCCGACGGTGACGAGCTCCCCCTGCGGGGACCGCTGTTCGGCCAGCGTGCGGCGCCGCGCGAACACCGTCACGGCGATCACCGAGCCCGCCACGCTCGACGCCACGAACGACGACCACACGCCGACGTGCTCCACCAGGTAGCCGCTGGTCGACTGCCCGGCCGCGAGGCCGATCGTCACCGCCGTCACGACCCAGCCGAACGCCTCCGTCGCGGCACCCGCCGGCGCGACCAGCTCGATCGACGTCGAGTGGGTCGTGGACTGCGGGGTGATCCACATCCCCGCCACCAGCGACAGCAACGCGAGCCCCACCAGGCTCGACGGGATCGCCATCGGGGCGACCAGCAGCGCGAACACGCCCAGCAGGAACGGCAGGCGCAGGCTCACCGGCCGTGGCCACGGGTGCGCCGCGTACCAGATGCCGAAGATCACCGAGGTCAGCGACCACGCGGCCAGCATCACGCCACCCAACGGCGCGTGCCCGGCCTTCGTCGCCGCGGCGGGCACCGCCACCTCGACGAACCCGACGGTCACGCCGAAGCCGAGCGCGGCCAGTGCGACCGTGCGCATGCCGGGCGTGCCCAGCGCACCGAGCAGTGTGCCGCCGCCCGCGGGCGCGGGGCGCACCGCCCGCACGACCCCGGTCAGCGAGAATCCGACCGCGCCGGTGGACATGCACGCCGCGCTGGCAACGAGCGCGGTCCCGGACCACGGCGCCGCGACCAGCACGCCGGCCAGCGCCGGCCCCAGGATGAAGAACACCTCCAGGCTGATCGCCTCGTACGCGAACGCCGCGTGGCGGATCGGCCCGGCCGGCACGAGGTGTGTCCACAGTGCCCGCGACGCCGAGCCGATCATGGGCTGGGCCAGGCCGATGAGCCAGCCGAGACCGACCAGGACCGGGGCCGGCTGCGCGGTCTCGATCGCCACGATCTCGCCAGCGACGGTCGCGAGGAACAGCGCCGTGGTGGTGAGCAGCGGCCGGGTCGGTCCGTTGCGGTCCATGATCCGGCCCTGCGCGACCGCACCGATGGCGACGCCGATCAGCGTGCCCGCCGAGACGAACCCGGCGACCGTGAACGACCCGGTCCGCCGCTGCACGTACAGCAGCAGGGCGAGGCCGACCATCGCGATCGGCATCCTGGCCAGCAAGGACATGAGGACGGGGGTACGCGCGCCGGGCGCGGTCAGCGCGGCGCGGAAGTCGGCGATGCTGGCGGAGTGGGACACACGTACCAGTGTGGCAGATTGTGGTACGGCAGTACCAAATATTTTCGAGTAAGTCACGTTTGGGTAACGACCCGTTGGATCCGCACAACGGTTGGGTAGCCGAGGGAGTCCTCCTAGCAAAGTCGAAAGTCCTCAAGCGAATCCGGTAACGATTCGCGGAGCGAGGACGTTCAACTGGCAAAGCTCCCTCCGGCAGACATGGGTCGGGGCCTAATGGTTCGGAGGGCGGGGAGCGTGAGCCGTCGGGGGATGGCTCACGCACACGGCATGGAGCCGGTGCGCCGCGTCGGGGGCGACGCCCGGCTCCACGCTGGGCGACCCCTGCTCGCGGAGAGCGCTCGCCGTTTGCGTTCCGCGATTATTTTGCGGGGGCGACCCCCGCAGACCCCACGGTGCGGGTGGTTCTGACCCGGCGTGGTTTGCGTTGCGCACGTGGGGGGGCTTGCAGGGGAGCGGTTGCGGAGAGCGCCTGTCTTTCGGGTCCGCATTGTCTGCGGGCGACCCCGAGGGAAGCGGTTGCGGAGAGCGCCTGTCTTTCGGGTCCGCATTGTCTGCGGGCGACCCCCAGGGAAGCGGTTGCGGAGGTGCTCGCCTTCGGCGTTCTGCATTCCGTGACGGCCGTGGAAGGACGGTCCACTTTCGACGTTCTCACGGACCTGCTGGTGGAGGCGGTTTTGCGGGGGCAACCCCCCGCGGACCCACGTTGCGAGTGGTTCTGACTCGGCGTGGTTTGCGTTGTGTGGGAGGGGTGCCTGCGGGGGAGCGGTTGCGGAGGTGGTCGTCTTTCGCGTTCGCATTGTTTGCGCGATTCCCAGACCTGCACGGTGCGGGTGGTTCTGAGCTGCCTGGTTTGCCTTGTGCAGGAGGAGTGCTTGCAGGAAGCGCTCGCGGAGGGCGCCTGCCCTTGGGCGTTCCGCGATGAATTTGCGGGTGGCCCCCGCAGACCCCGCGTTGCCGGGCGTTCTGATTCAGCGTGGGCGCTGGGGGCGGATCCCGCAGGACTGCCGTGTGAGGTGTTTCTCGCTGGCTTGTCGCGTCGGGCGCTCTTGGGTTGTCCACAGGCTGAGGGGTTGTCCACAGGTTGTCCACATGTGGAAGGGCCCGCGAGCGGTGCTCGCGGGCCCTTGGGTGTCCTTGTGGTTATCGGGCGCGGCGGGCCAGGCGTTCTGGGTCGAGGATCAGTACGCTCTTGCCCTCCAGGCGTAGCCAGCCGCGGTGTGCGAAGTCGGCCAGTGCCTTGTTGACCGTCTCGCGGGAGGCGCCTACGTACTGCGCGATCTCCTCCTGCGTGAGGTCGTGCATGACCCGCAGCAGGCCGGCCTCCTGGCTGCCGAACCGCTGCGCGAACTGCAGCAGCGCCTTGGCCACGCGTCCGGGTACGTCGGTGAAGATCAGGTCCGCCAGCATGCCGTTCGTGCGGCGCAGCCGGCGCGCTATCACCCGCAGCAGCTGCTCGGCGATCTCTGGGCGGGTGGCGATCCACTGCCGCAGCGCCGGCCGGTCCATCGTCCTGGCGACGACCTCGGTGACGGTCGTGGCCGTGGAGGTGCGCGGACCGGGGTCGAAGATCGACAGCTCGCCGAACATGTCCGCCGGTCCGAAGATGCCCAGCAGGTTCTCCCGGCCGTCGGGTGACTTGCGCCCTAACTTCACCTTGCCCGACTGGATGATGTACAGACGGTCGCCAGGCTCGCCTTCCGCGAAGATCACGTGCCCACGCGGGAACTCCACTGTCTCCAGTGTCTGAGCGAGCGCTTCAGCGGCGGCCGGTTCGACACCCTGGAAGATGCCGGCCCTGGCAAGGGTCTCGTCCACCTGCGTCCCTCCCAATCAAGAATGAGCAGCGACCAGCGGCAACGGCGCCCTGATCACTTAAGGGAGTGTAAAGCTTGTGCGGTGGATCACCTCACAGGGCGTACTCTCGGTATGGTCGCCCGGTGTGTCAGCGCGACTGTCTGAGTGAATCCGGCACCGGGATGACGACCGTCGGTGCGTTCATCACCTTCCGTGCACGGGCGCGGCCGCGGCGCCTGCGCACCCGGAACAGCTCCAGCGCGCGGCCGATGCCGTGGCCGTAGAGCGCGCGGACCTCGTCGGGGCTCGGGTTGTCCAGGAACGCCTCGACCTCGTCCTCCCGCACGGACCCGGGCCGGAGCTTCGTCTCCACCCGCTCCATGAACAGCGCGAAGAACATGACGAGTACAGGGACGACGAACACCAACCAGACAGCTTGAGTCATCGTGCGTGATCCTCGCTTACGTCAGCTGGACGAACGGTCCTCACTGGGTAGACGTCCATGGCACCGATGAGGTTGTACGGCGGCCCGTAGGCTAGCGGGGTGCCGCCTGCTACCCGACAGCAACCCCGAACTGAGTCTGTCAAACCGCCGTCGACCGCGCTCGTTCGACGCGCCCGCCGCATGACGCGGGTGCTGGCGGAGGCGTTCCCGGACGCGCACTGCGAGCTGGACTTCAGAAACCCACTCGAGCTGACCGTGGCGACGATCCTGTCCGCGCAGAGCACCGACGCCCGGGTCAACCTGACCACGCCGGCCCTGTTCAAGCGCTACCGGACGGCGGCCGACTACGCGGGCGCCGACCGCACGGAGCTGGAGGAGCTGATCCGGCCGACCGGCTTCTTCCGGAACAAGACCTCCTCGCTGATCGGCCTCGGCCAGGCGCTCGTGGAGCGGTTCGGCGGCGAGGTGCCGAACAACCTCGACGACCTGGTCACGCTGCCCGGCGTCGGGCGCAAGACCGCCAACGTGATCCTCGGCAACGCCTTCGACATCCCCGGCATCACGGTCGACACGCACTTCGGCCGGCTGGTGCGGCGCTGGGAGTGGACCGAACAGGACGACCCCGTCAAGGTCGAGCACGAGATCGGCGCCCTGATCCCCAAGAAGGACTGGACGATGCTGTCCCACTGGGTGATCTTCCACGGCCGGCGGGTGTGCCACGCCCGCAAGCCTGCCTGCGGTGCGTGCGTGCTCGCCAAGGACTGTCCTTCGTTCGGCACCGGACCGACCGAGTTCGAGGTCGCCGAGAAGCTGGTCAAGGGCCCGGAGGCGCCCCACCTGCTCGAACTGGCCGAGAAGGTCCGCGACGGGTACAAGCCGGGGCGCGCGTAGTGAACGGAGTGCGCTGGGCCGTCGCGGTGATCGTCCTGATGATCGCCGGGGTGGTCGCCATCTGGCCGCGCTCCGACCCCGCCCCGACACCCGAACAGACCACGCGGACGAGCCAGGACCTGGCCCAGGCGCGGGCCGAGGCCGAGCTGCCGAGCTGCGCGACCGACGACCAGGGGCCGGGCGACCTGCGCGGGCTCACCGCCGAGTGCCTGGGTGACGGCAAGTCCGTGGACATCGCGCATGCCCTCCAGGCGCCGGTGCTGGTCAACATGTGGGCCACGTGGTGCGAGCCGTGCAAGGCCGAGCTGCCGGTCCTCGCCCAGTACGCCCAGGAGCCCGGCGCGATCAGGGTGGTCGCGCTCGGCGTCGAGTCCCGCCCGGCCGACGCGCTCGAGCTGCTCACCGCGCTGCACGTGCGTCTGCCGGCCCTGCTCGACGAGGACGGCAAGGCCAAGGAGAAGCTGCACCCGGTGGGCCTGCCGGCGTCCTACCTGGTCAAGGGGGACGGCAGCGTCACGCTGGTCGAGAACCCGCGGGTCTTCCGGTCGGCCGACGAGGTCAGGCAGGCGGTCGCGAATGGCTGACCAGGGACCACTCGTCGACCCGGCGACCGTGCCCGACTGGCTGCGCGCG
>NZ_JBJMIE010000312.1:0-24293 GCF_045807065.1 Actinophytocola sp.
CCGGCGTCTTCCCTCCTGCGCGCGAAGGTTCCTGGGCTCGTTCCTCGCGCAGGAACCTTCGTGCTCGTCAGTCCAGACGCCGGCGGCCGCTCACAGTGCTGGATTGCCTCGCCTCCGCTCGCCGGTTCGCGGCCTGTTCCCGGCGTCTTCCCTCCCTGCGCTGCTCAGCGAGGGTCGCTTCGCTCCCGTCGCCTCCGCTGCTCACTCAGTCCAGACGCCGGCGGCCGCTCACGGGTCTCTGAGGCGGACCAGATCAGGGCGGGCAGACGGTGCCGTTGCGGGGAACGGTCGCGTCGGTCAGGAACTTCGTTGCCGTGTCCGTCGCGCATGGGGAGACGCCGAGGGCGCCGTGGCCGGCGCCCTGCCAGGACACGAGCACGCCCGAGTCCAGTTGTTGCGCGGCCCGCTCCGACCCCTCCAGCGGGGTGATCGCGTCGCTCGCCGTGCCGATCACCAGGATCGGTGGCGCGCCGCGGCCGGTCGGGGTCGGCAGCGGGTGGTCGGGGATGGTCCACGGCGCGCAGAACGCGAGGCGCTGCGCGGCGGTCGGGCCGAAGAGCGGGAACTTCTGTTGCCACTCGGTCGCCGCCGATTTCACCTGGTCGAGTGAGAGTCGGTCGCGCATGTCGTTGCAGGTGGTGACCAGTGTGCCGTCGAGCGCGGCGGCCTGGACGTCGCTGCCGACGGCGTACGGCGTGAGCATGGTGACGAGCCCGCTGCCGTCGCCGTTCCTGGCGGCCGCGAGCGCGCCGGCCAGCGTCGGCCAGGTCGACCGGTCGGACAGCCCGACCAGTACGGCACGCAGGACCGAGCCGGCGGTGATGTCGAGCACCGGACCCTCGATCGGGGTCGTGCGCAGCTGGCCGAGCAGCTCGAGCAACGCCCGTTCCGGCTCGGCGCCCAGCGGGCAGCCGCGTTGCACGCAGTCCGCGGCGAACGCGTCCCACTCCGCCTCGCCGCCCTTGGCGACGCCCTCGGACGCGAGCTGCGCGTCGGCCGTCGGGTCGGGCACGCCGTCGAGCACGACCCGTCCCACCCGATCGGGGAAGCGGTCGGCGAACATGCTCACTACGCGTGAACCCTCGCCGTGCCCGATCGCGTTCAGCCGGTCCAGGCCGAGCGCGGAACGCAGCGAGTCGAGGTCGGCGGCGGTGCGCCAGGTGTCGAGGGCCGGCAGCTGGCTCTCCAGCGTGATCGAGCACTGCTGGCCCGCGCTCTGGGCGGCCCGGAACCACGCGTCCACGTCGATGGCGGCCGGGTCCAGCTCGACCATGGTCCGCCGGACCTCGGGCTGCACGCAGTTGGCGGCGGTCGAGTTGCCGGTCCCGCGCCGGTCCATGCCGACGAGCTGGAACTTCTTGAAGAACTCCTGCGGCAGCGTCGCCGCGAGCCGGGCCGCGTACACGGTGCCCGGCAGCCCGTCGACGTCGTTGACGACCGCGATCGGCACCGGCCCCTGACCGGCCCGGACGAGCTGGATGCGGGTCGTGCCGCGGTCGGGCGCGTACGGCGAGTCGAGAACCCCGTTGATCTTGCCGCACTTGACGGCCAGCCAGCTGGGCAGCTTCTGCGCGGTGAGCATGGCCTGCATCTCGCCGGAGCAGTTCCGCCACGGGATCCCGGAGTCGGCGTTCTCCAGCGGCGGCACCTCGTTCGGCGCGACGGTCCGCGTGGTCGACGCGGCCGGTCCGTCGTTGGTGACGATCTCGGGCCGGTTGGACGGACCCGCCGTGCAGGCGGACAGGAACCCCACGGTGGCGACAAGCGTGGCCACACGTACTCGCCAGGCCGTCACCGCCAGCGTCCCTCCGTTCGTCGGGCTGTGCGGGGCAGCGTCCCACGCCGGAGGTGTGAAGACCGTGAGGGTCAGGCCAGCACGTCCGCCAGGTCGAACCTGACCGGCTCCTCCAGCTGCGCGTACGTGCACGACCGCGGGTCCCGGTCCGGCCGCCAGCGGGAGAACTGCGCGGTGTGCCGGAACCGCACGCCCTCCATGTGGTCGTAGCGCACCTCCACCACCCGTTCGGGGCGCAGCGGCACGAACGACAGGTCCTTGCCCGCCTGCCACCGGCTGCCTTCCGCGTTGCGCGGCGTCCGGTTGCCCTCCTCCTGCCGCGCCCACGCCCACGGGTGTTCGTCGAAGGTCGTGACCAGCGGCTGCATCTCCTCGAACAGCTCCTCGCGCCTGGCCAGCGGGAACGCCCCGATCACGCCGACGCTCGCCAGCACGCCCTCGTCGTTGTACAGGCCGAGCAGCAGCGACCCGATCCGGTTCGGGGCGCTCTTGTGCACGCGGTAGCCCGCCACGACGCAGTCGGCCGTCCGCTCGTGCTTGATCTTGAACATCACCCGCCTGTCCGGCTCGTACACACCGTCGAGTGGCTTCGCGATCACCCCGTCGAGCCCGGCGCCCTCGAACCGCGCGAACCACTCCTGGGCCTGGTCGGGGTCGATGGTCGTCCTGGTCACGTGGATCGGCGCCTTGGCGGGTGCCAGCGCGTCCTCCAGCACGTTCCGGCGCGTCGAGAACGGCTCCGCAGTGTAGTCGACGGCCCCCAGCGCGAGCAGGTCGAACGCCACGAACTTCGCCGGCGTGGTCTCCGCCAGCATGTTCACCCGGCTGGCCGCGGGGTGGATCCGCTGCGCGAGCACCTCGAAGTCCAGCCGGTCCCCGGTCGGCCCGACGACCACGATCTCGCCGTCGATCACGCACCGCTCGGGGAAGTTCGCCCTGACCGCCTCGACCAGCTCCGGGAAGTACCTGGTCATCGGCTTCTCGTTGCGGCTGCCGATCTCCACCTCGTCGCCGTCGCGGAAGATGATCGACCGGAAGCCGTCCCACTTCGGCTCGTAGCTCATGGCCCCCGTGGGGATCTTCTTCACGGGCTTGGCGAGCATCGGCTTGACCGGCGGCATGATCGGCAGCTGCATGCCCGACATTCTCACTCGTCAGAGGCGGCGCGGCGATAGCGAAGCATCAGAAATCCCTCGTCAGCGAGCACGGACTCGAGGGTGAGGTCCATGGGGACCTCCGTCGGCAGCCCGGCCGCGATCCGCACCGCCCCGGCACCCGCGAGCTTCGGCGAGACCGTCAGGCACAGCTGGTCGGTCAGGCCGGCCGCCAGGAGGTCGCCGAACAGCATCGGGCCGCCCTCGCAGCACACCCTCAGCAGCCCGCGCTCACCCAGCGCGGCCACCGCGAGGGTGACGTCGACCCGGTTCCCGCCGGCGACGACCACGTCCGCGCCCGCCTCCACCAGCTCCTTGCGCCACTCGAGCGGCGAGGCCTCGGACGTGATCACGATCGTCGGCGCCGCGACCCCGGCGACCAGCGGCGACGACGGCGGGACGGACCCACGCCCGGTGACCACGGCGATCGGCGGGACGTCCGACAGTCCCAGCCGCGCCCGCCGCTCGGCACGCAGCTCCGTCCGCCTGACTCCCTGATACCCCTCCGCGAGGGCCGTGCCGGCACCGACGAGCACGACGTCGGCGAGGTCACGTCCGAGCGCGAACACCTTCTTGTCGGCCGGGCTGGACAGGCCGCGCGAGCGCCCGGAGACCGTGGCGGCGCCGTCCGCGCTCGCGACGAAGTTGACCTGGACGAACGGCGCCGTCAGGTCGGACGGGTAGGCGTAGAGGTCTTCGAGCGCGCGATCGTCGACAGCGGGACCGGGGACGAGCAGGTGCATGCCCTCAATCCCAGCACGCCGCTCGCCGGCGTGGGTGTTCGAGGGTTCGCTGCGCGAGCTCGGCTCGCGAACCTAGCGGCGCTTGCCGTTCCGGTGCTGGTTTACCAGGGCCCACACCGAGATGGACTGGCTGTTCTCGTCACCGCTGCGCGCCCTCCGGGCACTGGTGGGCTCGGCGCGCCCGGCCTCGAGCTCCTGGCGGATCTGGTCGTAGATCGGGGTGTCGGACACAGCTACCCATCCTTCCCGTTCGTCAGCCAAACCCTCGCAGGCTACGGAGGGTACCGCCTCACATTCGTATCGAGGCCAAGGGGGTTGCGTTTGAAAAGGAGTCGCCACAAACGCCCCGATACCGGACGATCTGCGGTATGGGCGCGGGATTTCTGGAGGCGAACGGGCTTGCCCACAAGCTCGACGACGGGCGGCGGTTGTTCGCGGACGTGTCGTTCCGGGTCGGTGTGGGACAGGTCACCGCGCTCGTCGGCGCGAACGGCGCGGGCAAGACGACGTTGCTACGCATGCTGTCCGGCGAGCTGTCACCGCTGGCCGGTGGCGTGACCGTCCAGGGCGGGCTGGGTGTGATGCCGCAGTTCATCGGTTCCCTGCGGGACGACCGGACGGTCCGCGACCTGCTGCTGGCCGTGGCGCCCGCCGCGCTGCGGACCGCGGCGGCGGAGCTGGACGCGGCCGAGCTGGCCATGATGGACACCGACGACGAGCCGACCCAGCTGCGGTACGCGACCGCGCTGACGGGGTGGGGCGAGGCCGGCGGGTACGACGCCGAGGTGCTGTGGGACACGGTGACGGTCGCCGCGCTCGGCGTGCCGTACGACCGCGCGCAGTACCGGTCGGTGAACACGCTGTCCGGCGGTGAGCAGAAGCGCCTGGTGCTGGAGGCGCTGCTGCAGGGGCGCGAGCAGGTGCTGCTGCTCGA
Source organism: Actinophytocola sp. (assembly GCF_045807065.1). Classification (GTDB taxonomy): domain Bacteria; phylum Actinomycetota; class Actinomycetes; order Mycobacteriales; family Pseudonocardiaceae; genus Actinophytocola. The sequence continues at coordinate 4,627 of NZ_JBJMIE010000312.1, forward strand.
CGAACCGGACAACTACCTCGACGTTCCTGGCAAGCGCTGGCTGGAGGCCAGGCTGACGTCCACCCGCAAGGCCGTGCTGCTCGTGAGCCACGACCGGGAGCTGCTCGCGGCCGCCGCCACCCATGTGGTGACCCTCGAAGGCGGCACGACCTGGGTGCACGGCGACGGGTTCGGCACCTGGCACGCGGCACGCGAGGCCCGTTGGGAACGCATGGCCGAGCTGCGCAGGCGCTGGGACGAGGAGCACGCCAGGCTCAAGGAGCTGGTCCGCACGCTCCAGCAGCAGGCCATGATCAGCGAGGCCATGGCGGCCAAGTACCGGGCGATGCAGACCCGGCTGCGCAAGTTCGAGGAGGCCGGCGCGCCGCCGCTGCCACCCCGTCCGGAGAAGGTGGCGCCGCGGTTGCGGGGCGGCCGGACCGGGTTGCGGGCGATCCAGTGCGCGGCCCTGGAGCTGACCGGCCTGATGAAACCGTTCGACCTGGAGGTGTTCTTCGGCGACCGGGTGGCCGTGCTCGGCTCGAACGGGTCGGGCAAGAGCCACTTCCTGCGGCTCCTGGCCGGCGGTCCGGTCACGCACGCAGGCGCGTGGAAGCTGGGCGCGCGGGTCGTGCCCGGGTTGTTCGCGCAGACGCACCAGCATCCGGAGTGGGCCGGCCGGACCCTGCTCGACGTGCTGTGGCACGGCGAGGACGGCCGAGCGGGTCTCGACGAGGGCGCGGCGTCGGCCAGGCTGTCCCGGTACGGACTGGCCGGCGCCCGGTCCCAGCGGTTCGAGACGCTGTCGGGCGGGCAGCAGGCCCGGTTCCAGATCCTGCTGCTGGAACTGTCCGGCGCGACGCTGCTGCTGGACGAGCCGACGGACAACCTGGACCTGACATCGGCGGAGGCGCTGCAGGACGCCCTGGAGGCGTTCGAGGGCACGGTGCTGGCGGTGACCCACGACCGGTGGTTCGCCCGCTCGTTCGACCGGTTCGTGGTCTTCCGCTCGGACGGCCAGGTGTCCGAGGTGGACGAACCGGTATGGGACGAGACCCGGGTGCGGCGGGCACGCTAGGCGCTACCGTCGCACGTGTGACTGTTGCTGCCGATCTCGCGCCCACCGGCGTGCTGCGGGCCTCGATCAACCTCGGGAACCCCGTCCTCGCGCAGGGCACCTCCGACGAACCCACCGGTGTCACCGTCGACATCGCGCGTGAGGTCGGGGCGCGACTGGGGTTGCCGGTGGAGCTGGTCTGCTTCGACGCGGCCCGCAAGTCGTTCGAGGCGTTGACCTCCGGGGCGGCCGACCTCTGCTTCCTCGCGATCGAGCCGGCGCGGGAGGCCGAGGTGGCGTTCACCGCGCCGTACGTCGAGATCGAGGGTGTCTACGCCGTGCCGGTGGACTCCCCGGTGCGCGCACCGGCCGAGGTGGACCGGCCCGGGATCCGGGTGGGGGTCAAGCGCGGGTCGGCCTACGACCTGTTCCTCACCCGCACGCTCCGGCACGCCACGGTGGTGCGTGGCGACGAGGGCACCGACGTCTTCCGGTCGAAGGGCCTGGAGGTGGCCGCGGGCATCCGGCAGCCGATGACCGCATTCGTGGCCGCGAACCCGGACGTGCGGCTCGTCGAGGAACGTTTCATGGCCATCCGGCAGGCGGTCGGCACCACGAGGACCCGCCGGCCCGAGACGGTGGCCTTCCTCCGGGACCTCGTCGAGGAGCTGAAGGAGAACGGGTTCGTGGCCGAGTCGCTCCGGCGCGCCGGGCAGTCGGCCACGATCCCCGCGTGAGGGGCGGTCCCGCACCCGGGACCGGTCAGGTGCGGGACCAGTCTTCGGTTACGCGGGCACGTTCACGATGGGCACGCCCCCTCGGTAGTTGCCCTGTGCCACCAGACTGACCGGACCCAGCGTCGCCTGGTCCAGCGCGATCACCGCCAGCGCCAGGCTGTTCCTCCCGTGCTCCCGCAGGATGCCCGCCGGTAGCACGAACTCGCGCTGCGGCCCGATGTCCGCGGTGAACTGACCGAGCTGCCAGCCGTTCAGGAAGATCAACACCCGGTACGACCCGGTGCCGCCGAACCGCAGGCCCACCGGCACGTCCTGGCCGCGCGGCAGGTCCAGCCCGAACTCCGTGCGGTACCAGGTGACGCCGGGCCGCAGCGTCGCCGACGGTGGGTCCCAGCCGCGCTCGGACGCGTTCGGCAGGTGCCAGCCGGCGCGTTCACCGTGGAGACCACCGCTGTTCAGGGGACCACGCACCGGGTCGGTCCTGTTGCCCTGGAGCCGCCACGTCACCGGCGCCGCCGAGCCGACCAGTTCCGCACCCACCAGGCCGCGTGGCTGCTTGAACCGGTTGTCGTCCACCGTCCAGTCGTCGTTGTGGCCCATGTTCTCCACCAGCACCGACAGCACGGCCGGCGTGCCGGGGGCGAGCGCCGGCAGGGTGAACGTGCCCGGCCCCGGTCGCGGGTTGACCGGCGCGTCCGCGTCCGCCTCCGTGCCGCCCCGGGCCCAGCCGAGGTACCTGCCGTTGAGCCACACCTGGTACACGCCGTTCTTGCCGGTGATCGCGTTCAGCGACAGCGCCGTCTCCGTGCCCGTCGCGGTGAAGCGGCCCTGGTACCAGATGTGCCCGTAGTCGGCCCCGTAGTCGCCGGCGTACAGCACCGGCTGGGTCACGGGCGGGAAGGGGCTCTCCGAGGTGGTGTGCGACGCCACCGTCCAGCTCGTGTCGTCGGCCACGGGGGACTCGGTGCGGGTCCGCCAGTCCGTCAGCGCCGGCAACCGCACCGGAGCGGGCCCCGGTACCGAACCCAGCAGGGAGCTGCTGGTCGTCGGGGGCGTGGCCACCGGCGTCGACCCGATGACGAGCCGGCGCGCGGGGGCGAACACCTCCACCTGACCGGCCTCGGCCACGTCCGCCCGCAGCGTCACGGTCGACCCGGACAGGTGCGCCGAGCGCACCAGCGCCGTGCCCCGCACCAGCACCGGACCCGACGGCGTGTCCGCCCGCCAGAAGCGCGCGGCCTCCTCGTCGGTACCCAGCAACAGGAGCAGCGGCGCCCGCCCGCCTCCGGTCACCAGCACGCGTGCCAACCCGTTGTGGGTGTAGTCGAGCCGCAGGTCACCGTTCGCGTAGGACGACCGGACGTCGCCCGCGAGCACCCGCACGGTCGGCTTCGACCGGTACCGCAGCACCGTCGAGCCCGCCGTGCCCGCGCGCCCGTACAGCAGCGCGACGTCCCGGTCGCCGATCCGCGCGTGCGTCATGATCTCCGACGTCGAGTACACCAGCCGCTGGCCGCCCATGTCGTACCCGGCAACCAGCACGAGCGCGTCCCGGCCGTTCAGGGAGACCGGCACGGCGTACCGGCCGTCGGGCGTGGACCAGTCCAGTGTGGACCGGTCGTTGGTCGTCGCCGCGCGGTCGGTGTGCCGCAGCAGCACGAACTGCGTGCCGGTGTCCGGGTTCGCCCGTGCCACGGTCGTCAGCACGGGGTTGCCGGACGGCGGTGGCGCCGCGGGGTCCGTCTTCGTCAGCGGGGTCACCGCGTGCACGAAGTAGCCCTGCCGCTTGAACTCGTCGTACTTCGCGGTGAGCTGCCGCGACTCGGTGATGGCCGAACCGTAGTCGTACGAGGTGTAGACGTCGTTCGGCTGGCCGAGCCAGCCCCAGTTCGTGCCGCCGTAGGACATGTAGTACCCGAACATGGTGGCGCCACTGGCGATGAGGTTGTTCTTGTAGAAGTACTTCATGTAGCTCGGCCCGGTCAGGTTCTCGCGACAGGCCTCGTAGCCGACGCGGTTGCCGTCGATCGAGCCGGCCTGGTACTCGGCGGCGTACACCGGCGCGGTGTCGGACAGCCGTTCCGTGACGCCCTCGCCCCACGGCCCCCACGTCTCGGGCGCCTGGCACTCGAACGACTGCGGGTAGTCGTCCACGCCGGGGATCTGCACCGCGCCGAGGCCTTCCGCCCAGTGCGGCGTCCAGGACGCGTCACAGCACTGGTTGTGCGTGAAAGGCACGTCGATCCCGGTGCCCCGCGCGAAGTCCTGCAGGTCCTGCATGTACCGCGCGTCGGTGTTGGCCGCGTACTCGTTCTCCACGTTGTACGCGATCACCGAGCCGCCACGGGTCACCTGGTGCCGCGCAATGATCGGGTTCAGGTGGCCGAGCCAGTCCCGGTACGCGGCGGTGTAGTGGGGGTCGCTGGTCCGGGCGGTGCCGGGGACCTGCTTGAGCCAGGCGGGGAAGCCGCCGCCGCTGGCCTCGGCGTTGATGTACGGACCGGGCCGCACCACGACGTAGAGCCCCAGCTCCTCGGTCATGCGCAGCAACAGGTCGACGTCCCGCACGCCGCTGAAGTCGTACACACCCGGCCGGGGGGAGTGGTACGCCCAGTCGAAGTACAGCGAGACGCCGTTGAAGCCGGCCGCCCTGATCTTCTCCAGCACGTCCCGCCACAGCGACGGGCTCGGCAGGCGGAAGTAGTGGAACTCCCCGCCCCACAGGAGGATCCGCTGGCCGTCGACCTTCAGCGAGTACCGGTCGTAGGTGACCGTGTGTGCCGGTCTCGACTCGGTGGTGGCGGGCGCCGCCGCGCTCGTCGGACCCGTGACGAAGCCCGCCACGAGAGCCGCGAGCGTCGCCCCGATGACTAGTCGTCTCATGACCTACCTCACCGTGAACGTGTCGACGCGCAGGTCGCCCGTGAACACGAGGTACACGTCGTGGCGCCCGTCGGCGTCGCGCAGTGGTGCGGAAACGGAGGTGTACGTGTACCTGTCCGCCGTGCCGGCGAAGGTGGCCGTGCCGGCCAGGACGCCGGTCGGGCCGTCCAGGCGGACCTCGATCGTCCCGGCGCCGCCGGCCACCCGTGCGGTGAACGTGCTCGCCCTGTGCAACGCGGCGTTCCGGAAGGAGATCCAGTCGCCGGTGGACGCGCCGACCGCGTCACCGCGGGCCTTCGACGTGTCCACCAGGTCCACGCCCGCGTAGTCGTCGAAGTCGATCGCCCGCGTGGTCCTGCCGAGGTCGCGCGGCGGGATCGTCTCACCCCGGACCGTCACCGACGTCCGCTGGCGGATGTCCGCGGCGGACGCGCCGACCAGGACGTCGTAGGTGCTGGTCTCGACCACCCACCTGTTCCGCGTCACGTCCCAGTGCGCCAGGTTCTCGATCGGCACCCGCAGCGTCACGGTCCTCGTCTCGCCGGCACGCAGGTGCACCCGGTCGAACGCCCGCAGCGTGCGGTGCGGCTGCGGGTCGCGGGATACGCGCTGGTGCGTGTACACCTGCACCACCTCCTCACCCGCGCGGCGGGAGGTGTTGGTGACCGGCACCCGCACCTCGATGGCGCCGTGCCGCTGCGTCACCCTGAGGCCGCCGTACCGGAACTCGCTGTAGGACAGGCCGTGCCCGAACGGGTAGAGCGGGGTGCCGTCGAAGTACTGGTAGGTCCGGCGGGTCTTGATGATGTCGTACTCGAGGATGCTCGGCAGGTCCGCCTCGGCGCGGTACCAGGTCTGCGTGAGCCGCCCGGCGGGGTTGACGTCGCCGAACAGCACGTCCGCGAGCGCGTGCCCGGTCTCCTGTCCGGCGTGGGTGGTCCACACGATCGCCGGGATGTTGTCCTGCTCCCAGGTCAGCGTCGTCGGGTAGCTGTTCTCCACCACCACGACCGTGTTCCGGTTCGCCGCGTACACCGCCCTGACCAACCCCGACTGGCTCTCCGCCAGGGCCATCGTCGTCCGGTCGTGGTCCTCGCGGCCGTTGATGAACGGCATGCTGCCCACCACGACCACCGCCACGTCGGCGCCCTTCGCCGCCGCCACCGCGCTGTCGACGCCGCGGACGAGGGTCTCCTTCGTGAACCTGGCCGCGCCGGCCGCGTTCGGGGAGCCGAGGACCAGCCGGCCGTCGGCGGCCACGGTGAGGTAGTTGTTCGCGCCGTCCCAGTCGTTCGGCGTCTCGTAGCCCCCGTACCTGACCACGACGGTGCCGCCGCCCGCGTCCTCGAACGTGAACTGCTGCTGCACGAACCAGTCGCGTGGCTGGGGCGCCTGGTTCACGAACGGGCTGACCGGGTCGCCGAGGTTGACCCGCTCGACGTACTTGCCGTTGGCCACGCTGCGCAGCGTCAGCACGCCCTGGCCCCAGTCGAAGACGTCGAACTGCTCCGCCGGACCGGGCGAGGCGGCGGACACCGTGAGCGGTGCGCCGTCCACACCGGATCCGGCGGTCACGTAGCGGCCCGTGCTTGCCTCGCGCAGCGCGATCCGGTCGACGGCCTCGTCACCCGAGACGGTGACGCCCCGCTCGGCGATCCCCGCCCGCGGCGTCACCACGTACGGCGGTTTGCCGGAGTACCAGTCGGTGTAGAGCGTGTCGGCGAGCGGCCCGACCACCGCGACCTTCCTCGTCGATGCCGGCAGCGGCAGCGCGCCGGTGTTCTTCAGCAGCACCACGGCCTTGCCCGCCGTCTCCCGGGCGAGCCGCTGGTGCGCCGGGCTGTTCACCACGTCCTTGGTGATGCCGCCGTACGGCCCGCCGTTCGGGTCGAACTCGCCGAGCCGGAACCGGATGGTGAGGATGTGCCGCACCGCGTCGTCCACATCGGACTCGGCGAGCAGGCCCTGCGCCAGCGCGGTGTTGACGGCGTTCGTCGTCGGCCCGGCGTTGGTGTCGTCGGTCGTGAAGCTGTCGATGCCGGCCTTGAGCGCGGCCGCGTCCGCCTCGGCCAGCGTCGCGTAGTAGGCCTGGGAACCCGTGACCGGCAGGTTGTTCGGGGCGCCCGCGTCGGTGACGTTCATGAGCACCTGGTCGGTCCAGGACCGCACGGCCTCGTCGAGGTCCGGGCTGACCGTCATCGGGCGGCCGTTGACCAGGTTGTAGGAGGCCATCACGCCGGTCGCCGCGTCGGCCGCGATGGCCGGCCGGAACGCGGCCTCGTCGTACTCGTGCCGCACGCGCGGCCGCAGGTTCGACGACGTCCGGTCGCGCCGGACCTCGTTGTTGTTGGCCAGGTAGTGCTTGAGCGTCGGCGCGGTCTTGAGGTGCCGCGGGTCACCACCGCTCATGCCGCCCGCGTAGGCGGTGGAGATCACCCCGGTCAGGTACGGGTCCTCCGAGTAGCCCTCCTCGTTGCGGCCCCAGCGCGGGTCCCGCAGCAGGTTCACGACCGGGGCCCAGGCGTTGAGACCCCACACCACCGGGTTCTCCGCGTGGTAGCCGCGGATCTCGTCGCCGACCACCGAACCGACCCGCCTGATCAGCTCCGGGTCCCAGGTCGAGCCGAGCCCGACCGCCTGCGGGAACACCGTCGCGACCGCGGTCCGCACCGCGCCGGGACTGGGGGTGGAGGTGATGTCGGTGGACCACGCGATGCCGTGCAGTGCCTCGGTGCCGGTCTTGAACAGCTCCATCCCCAGGCGCGGGATGGCCGGTTGGTACTGGTGCAGCAGGGAGACCTTCTCGGGCAGCGTCAGCCGGCCGAGCAGGTCGTCGACGCGTGCGGCGAGGGGGAACCGGGCGTCGCGGAACGGGAGGGTGGGGGCGCCGGTCGCCGCCGCGGCCTGGGTCGGCGCGGCGAAGGCGGCGGTCAGCACGCCCGCCACGGCCATGAACGTGCGTCTTCTGATACTCATTGAGCACTCCAGTGGGCTGCGGTTGAGTCAGATGTGGACGGTCAGCGAGGAACCCTCCGCTGCGACGGGTTCCGTCCCGGCGAGCTGGACCCGCCAGCGGGCCGGTGGGTTGTCGGCCGTGACGTGCACGGCGTCGCCGCGCCGGGTGGTGGTGAACGTGCAGGCGACGTCGCCGCCGGTGGTGGGGACCTCGGTCGTGACGGTCGCGCCGTCGGCGATGCCGTACACGCGCAGGGTGAGGCCGTCGGCGTAGTCGTAGTCGGGCCGGTCGTCGACGGCGCCGACCGGCAGCACCGCACCGGGCCGGACGAGCAGCGGGACGCTGTCGAAGCCGTGCTCCTCGCGCACCCAGCGCGGCCCGGCGATCGTCTCGCCGGTCAGGTAGTGCGTCCACTCGCCGTCGGGCACGTAGTAGGAGACGTCGCCGCCCTCGGTGAACACCGGCGCGACGAGCAGGTCGGCGCCCAGCATGTACTGCCGGTCCAGGTGCACGCATGCCGGGTCGTCGGGGAACTCGACGACCATGGCACGCATCACCGGCACGCCGTCGAGGTGGGCGACCCTCGCCGCCTGGTACAGGTACGGCATCAGCGTGCCCTTGAGCTTCGTGAACTTCCGCAGCACGTCGACGGCCTCCTCGTCGAACGCCCACGGCACGCGGTAGGAGTAGTTGGCGTGCAGGCGGCTGTGCGAGGACAGCAGCCCGAACGCGATCCACCGCTTGAACAGCCAGGCCTCGGGGGTGCCCTCGAAGCCGCCGATGTCGTGGCTCCAGAACCCGAAGCCGGACATCGTCAGCGACAGCCCACCGCGCAGCGTCTCGGCCATGGACTCGGGCGTGGACAGGTTGTCCCCGCCCCAGTGCACGGGGAACTGCTGCGTGCCGACGGTCGCCGACCGCGCGAACACCACGGCGTCACCCTCGCCGCGGCGCTTGCGCAGCAGGTCGAACACGGTCCTGTTGTAGAGGTAGGTGTAGTAGTTGTGCATCTCGGTCGGGTCCGAGCCGTCGTAGTACACGGCGTCGGTGGGGATGCGCTCGGCGAAGTCCGACTTGAAGCAGTCGACCCCCATGTCCAGCAACGCGTCCAGCTTGGCCGCGTACCACTCGCGGGCCTCGGGGTTGGTGAAGTCGACGATGGCCTGCCCCGGCTGCCACAGGTCCCACTGCCACACGTCCCCGTTGGGCCGCTTGAGGAAGTAGCCGCGTGCCCTGCCCTCCTCGAACAACGCGGACCGCTGCGCGATGTACGGGTTGATCCACACGCACACCCGCAGGCCGCGTGCCTTCAGCCTGGCCAGCATGCCGGGCGGGTCCGGGAAGACCCGCGGGTCCCACTCGAAGTCGCACCACGACAGCTCCCGCATCCAGAAGCAGTCGAAGTGGAACACCGACAGCGGCAGGTCCCGCTCGGCCATGCCCTCGATGAACGAGGTCACGGTCGCCTCGTCGTAGTCGGTGTTGAACGACGTCGACAGCCACAGCCCGAACGACCACGCCGGCGGCAGCGCGGGCCGCCCGGTAAGCGCCGTGTACTTCGCGAGGATCTCCTTGGGCGTCGGGCCGTAGATCACGAAGTACTGCATGGACTGCGCCTCGATGCTGAACTGCACCTTCGACACGTCCTCGGACGCCACCTCGAACGACACCAGCCCGGGGTGGTTCACGAACACGCCGTAGCCCGCGTTGGTCAGGAAGAACGGCACGTTCTTGTACGCCTGTTCGGTGCACGTGCCCCCGTCGGCGTTCCAGATGTCGACGACCTGGCCGTTCTTCACGAGCGGCCCGAAGCGCTCACCCATGCCGTACACGGCGTCCCCGACGTTCAGGCCGAGCCGCTGCACCAGGTGGTGCCCGCCGTCCGAGGTGGACATGAAGCCGGTGTCCTTGGCGCCACCGGAGGTCAGTGTCCGGCCGTGTGCGCGGAAGCCGACCCGCCACGGCTGACCGCGGTCGAACCGCACCGACAGGGCGCCGGAGGTGAGCGTGGCGGCCTGATCGTCCACGGTGGTCTGCGGGGTCACGGTGCCCGGGAACAGCTCGAACTGCGGTGACGTGGTCGCCGTGCCGGCGTGGTGCGTCACCCGTACGCCGATCACGTCCGGCAGCGGCGCGGTGACGTCGATCGTCAGCACCGCCCCGCTCTGCAGGTCGCGACGGCTGTGCACCGGGTACGTCGGTGCGAGCACGCGCATCCCGTCAGCCGTCGTCGCCACGTCGAGCACCTCGACGGCGTAGGTCGGGGTGACGCCCGCGCGCATCATCCAGTGCCCGTCCGTGAACTTCATGCCGCCCCCTCGCCCGCTCCGTGGCGCCGGAACGCTCCGCGGGCTCCGCTCCTCCGGCGCCCTCCGCGGTCGAGGTGCCGTCCTGAGTGTTGATGGTTCGCTCCGCAAGCTCCGCTCATTTGACCGCTCCCACCGCGATACCCCGTGTCAGTGTCCGTTGGAAGATCAGGAAGAACACCACCGCCGGCACGATGCCGAGCAGCGCCGACGCGCTCTGCGCGGTGACGTCCATGAGTCGTTGGCCCTGGAGCACGCCGATCGCGACCGGGACCGTCTGGTTGTCGTTGGAGACCAGCATGATCATCGGGATGAAGAACTCGTTCCACGTCCAGATGAAGAAGAAGACCAGCAGCACCGACAGCGTCGGCCAGGACAGCGGCACGACCACCCGCCACAGCACCTGCCACCGGTTCGCGCCGTCGATCCGCGCCGCCTCGATGATCTCCCGCGGGAACGTGGAGAGCACGGACGACAGCAGGTACACGCCGAAGGCGCTCTGGATCGCGGTGAAGATGATGATCACCGCGAGCTTGGTGTCGTAGAGGTCGACCTCCTTCGCCAGGTAGTACAGGGGGTAGATCAGTGCCTCCTGCGGCATCAGGTTGGCAAGCAGGAAGATCGCGATGATCCACGTGCGCCCCTTGACGCGCCCGATGCCGAGCGCGTAGGCCATGAGGATCGACACCACCACCGCGAGCACCGCGACCGACCCGGAGATCACCGTGCTGTTGACCAGCTTCTCGCCGAAGTCGACGCGGACCCAGAAGTCCGTGATGCCCTTGAGGTAGATGCCGCTCGGCAGGCCGAGGGGTCCCTTGGTGGTGTAGTCCTCCGGCGACTTGACGGAGTTCATCAGCACCAGCAGGAAGGGGAAGGCGGTGATGACCGCGCCGACGACCAGCACCCCGAGAACCGTTCGCCGCGCCACGACGTTTCGCGCTCCGGTCATGACTCCTCCCGGTTCTGGGCCCGCAGGAACAGGAAGGACAGCCCGACGATGATCGCGGCGAGCACCGTGGCGATGGCCGCGCCGTAACCGACGTTGAACTTGTCGAAGAAGTTCTGCCACGAGAAGTAGGCGGGCGTGAGCGTGGACCCGCCCGGGCCGCCCTTCGTGAGCACGAAGATCTTGTCGAACGACTTGAGCGCCGCGATCGTGCAGGTGAGCAACACGACGAAGATCTCCTGCCGGATCTGCGGCACGGTGACCGACCACAACCGCCGCCACCACGACGCCCCGTCCAGCGCCGCGGCCTCGTACAGCTGCGGGTCGACGCGCTGCAGCCCGGCCATGAAGATCACCAGCGGGTAGCCGATCTGGATCCAGACGAGCACCCCCATGACACTGAGGAGTGCCGTCTTCTCGTCCCCGAGCCAGTCGTGCGCCCAGGAGTCCAGCCCGACCAGGCGCAGGAGTGCGTTCATCGCGCCGTACTCCGGGTGCAGGATCCAGCCCCACACGACCCCGGCCACCACGGCGGGCAGCACCTGCGGCAGGTAGAACGCCGCCCGCAACGTGGTCGTGGTCCGGGGATGGCGCTTCGAGACGACGTCGAACAACGCGGTGGCGAGGAGGAGCCCGAGGAACGTCGGGATGATCGCCATGGCCACGATGAGCGCGAGGTTGTTGCGGAAGGAGAGCCAGAAGGTTTCGTCGGTGAGCAGCTTCTGGTACTGCCGCCACCCCACCCAGTCCGGCTCCCCGACCCCCTGCCACTTCGTGAAGCTGATACCGACGTTCATCACCAGGGGCACCGCGATCACCGCGACGAAGAGCACCACCCCGGGGACGAGGTAGGGCAGGTACCCCCGACTCCGCTCAGCCGCCCGCCCGACCCGCCGCGGCGGCCGGACGGGTGGTGGTTGGGTGTCCTGAGGGGCACCTTCGAGACGCTCGCCGTCCCGAAGGGCACCCTCAGGGCGTTGTGCCACCGCCACCTCAGCCGCCTACGTTCTCGAGGTTCTCGTTGTAGGGCGCGGCGATCTCGTCGAGTACCTGGTCGGGGGACGCGCTGCCGTTGATCAGCTTCTGGGTGGCGGACACCAGGACGTCGTAGTAGCCCGGCGCCGGCCAGTCCGGGTAGTACGCGAGGCCGTCGCGGTCGACCAGGGTCTGGTAGTTCTCCAGCAGGGTCTTGCTCTTCGGATCGGTGATGGCCGAGGAGTCGGCCGCCACCGGGATACCGCCCGAGTTGCCGAGCAGGTTCTGGTTCGCCTTCTTCATCGTGATGTCGATGAAGTCGTAGGCCAGGTCCTTGTTCTTCGACTTCGCCGGCACCACCCAGAGGTTGCCGCTGGAGCCGAGGGTCAGGTCACTGCCGGGGAACAGGAACGAGTCCCACTGGAAGTTCTTCACCGTGGACTCGACGCGGCCGTACCACCAGCTGCCCGACACCATCATCGGGAACTCGCCCTTCATGAACGCGGTGCCCATGCCCTCCGCGTCGATGCCGGCCGCGTCCTTCGCGATGTAGCCCTTCTTCACCCAGTCGGCGAAGGTCGTCGCGGCGAAGGTCCACGCGTCGTCGTGGAAGTCGACCTTTCCGCTGTACTCCTGGAGGTTCTTCACCCACTTGCTGTCCGCCTTGGACAGTGCGAGCTGGTACAGCAGCTGGTGCGCCGGGTACTCCTTGCCGCCCACGGCCAGCGGCGTCCTGCCGGCCGCCTTGAACTTGTCCATCGCGGCGACCAGCTCGTCGAACGTCTTCGGCACCGCGACGCCGTACTGGTCGAACAGGTCCTTGTTGTAGTAGACCATCCCGTACTCGGCGTAGTTCGACACGCCGAACCACTTGCCGCCGCCCATGACGCCGCGCTCGTCGTACTTGCACGTGGTCTGCAGGCTCGGGCTGAGCAGCTTGTCCCAGCCGCGCTTGGTGACCTCCGACGAGATGTCGGTCAGCAGGCCCTGCTTCGACAGCAGCCCCGCGGTCGCGTTGCCCTTGTTGTACTCCATGAGGTCCGGCGCCTCGTCGGAGTTCAGCACCATCTGCGCGCTCTTCTGGATCTGCTCGAAGCCCTTCTCCTCGAACTTCACCTTCACGCCCGGGTGGGACTTCTCGAACTCCTTGATCGCCTCGTCCCACGCCTTGCCCATCGCGCTGTCCGGGCCCTCGTAGTGCCACAGCCGCAGCTCGTTGGCGTTGCCGTCGCCCGAGTCGCTGCCGCACCCGGTGAGCACGGTGGCGGCCACCGCGAACACCGCGAGTAAGGCCTTTCCTGGTTTGAACATCGTTGTCCTCCGGTCCTGGAAGAGACTGTCGAATCGCTTCGACGATGGCGCCGCGTCGCCGCGGTGGGTAGTCGGGTGGTTACTTCGGGGTGCTGGTACTGGCTCGCGCGGTGAGCCGCGGGGGAAGCAGGGTGGCGGCCGGCACCTGCTGGCCGCCGAGCTTGGCCATCAGCAGACCGACCGCCTGCCGACCGACCTCCTCGGCCGGGATGGCGACCGAGGTCAGCGCCGGCATGCTGTGTTCGGCCAGCTCGTCGGGGCAGATCGCCACCACGGACAGGTCGCCGGGCACCGACCGGTCCGCCTCGCGGAAGGCGGCGAGCAGCGGGCCGATCACCGGCTCGTTGTGGACGACGACGGCAGTCAGGTCGGGGTGCTCGTCGAGCAGCTCCGCCGCCATCTTCCGCGCGCCGGCGGCCGTCGCCTCGCACGGGTACACGCTGGCTTCGATGCCGTGCCGGGCCGCGGCCTCGGTGAACCCGGCAGTGGTGCGGGTGGCGAAGCCGGTCTCCCGTTCGTAGACCTCCGGTGGGGAGCCCACGAGCGCGACCCGGCGGTGACCCAGCTCCGCCAGGTGGTCGACGCAGGCCGCGCCGGCCGCCGTGAAGTCCAGGTCGATGCAGGTGAGGCCGTCGGTTTCGGCGGGGAACCCGATCAGCACGGCCGGCCGGTCGAGCTCCTTCAACACGGGTATGCGCGGGTCGTGCAGCTCGACGTCCATGACGATCATCGCGTCCACCAGCGACGTGCCCGCGACGCGGCGCAACCCCGCCTCGCCCTCGTTCTGGGTCAGCAGGAGGACGTCGTGGTCGTGCTCGCGGGCGTGCAGGACGACCGAGGTCGCGAACTGCATGCTCACCGGCACGTGGATGCCGCCGCGCAGCGGCACCACCAGGGCGACCACGTTGCTGCGGTTGCTCGCGAGCGCCCGGGCACCCGCGTGCGGTTGGTAGCCGAGTGCTCTGATGCTGGCGAGAACCCGCTCGCGGGTCTCCCGGGTGATCGACCGCTTGCCGCTGAGGACGTATGACACGGTGCTCGGGGCGACCCCCGCGTGCCGTGCGACATCCTCGATCTTGGCCACGTCGCCCACCCCGTCGAATGAGACTGTCGAATCGCTTCGACGATGAAGACTAGGCAGCCGAGTGCCCGAAGGCAATGGTCCCCAGGTTGCTGAAAGTCGGCGCAAGCCCTTTCAATACCGGTATGACGCATGAGCGGAGCTTGCGGAGCGGATCACCGAGCACGCCGACCGACGCGAGGCGTGGTCGTCCGTGGTGGCGCGACGCCGTCATCTACCAGGTGTACGTGCGCAGCTTCGCGGACGGCGACGGCGACGGGATCGGTGACCTCCCGGGCGTGCGGTCCCGGCTGCCGTACCTGGCCGACCTGGGCGTGGACGCCGTCTGGCTCACCCCGTTCTACGCCTCGCCCATGGCCGACGGCGGCTACGACGTGGCCGACTACCGCTCGGTGGACCCGCTCTTCGGCACCCTCAACGACGCCGCCAGCCTGATCGGCGACGCGCACGAGCTCGGCCTGCGCGTGCTCGTCGACCTCGTGCCCAACCACTCCAGCGACCAGCACGAGTGGTTCCGCACGGGCCTGCGCGACCGGTACGTCTTCCGCCCGGGCAGGGGCGCGCACGGCGAGCTGCCGCCGAACGACTGGGAGTCGGTGTTCGGCGGCCCGGCCTGGACCCGGGTCCCCGACGGGAGCTGGTACCTACACCTGTTCGACCCGCAGCAGCCCGACCTGAACTGGGAGAACCCGGACGTGCACGCCGAGTTCCTCGACATCCTCCGGTTCTGGCTGGACCTCGGCGTCGACGGCTTCCGCGTGGACGTCGCACACGGCATGGTGAGGGCGGCGGGCCTTCCGGACGTCGGCCACCGCGACCAGAGCGACCTGCTCGGCACCTCGCCGCTGCCGTACTTCGACCAGGACGGCGTGCACGACATCTACCGGTCGTGGCGGAAGGTCCTCGACGAGTACCCGGGCGACCGGATGGCGGTGGCGGAGGCGTGGGCGCCCAACGCCGAGCGGACGGCCCGCTACGTGCGCCCGGACGAGCTGCACCAGGCGTTCAACTTCCACTTCCTGAAGGCGAAGTGGACGGCCGAGTCGTTCCGCGCGGCGATCGACGAGACGCTCCGCGCGAGCGACGCGCCGCCGACGTGGGTGCTGTCGAACCACGACGTGCACCGGCACCTGACGCGTTACGGCGGCGGCGAGACCGGCTGGCGCAGGGCGCGGGCGGCGGCGCTGCTGATGCTGGCGCTGCCCGGCTCCGCGTATGTCTACCAGGGTGAGGAGCTGGGCCTCCCGGAGGTGCTCGACCTGCCGGAGGAGGTGCTGGCCGACCCGAGGTGGGAACGGTCCGGCCACACGGTCCGCGGCCGCGACGGGTGCCGGGTGCCGATCCCGTGGACCAGCACGGGACCGTCGCTCGGGTTCAGCGACGCCTCGGGCTGGCTGCCGCAGCCGGAGGACTGGGCGAAGCTGTCCGTAGCGGAGCAGCAGGTGTCCCCGGAGTCGATGCTTTCCCTGTACCGCACGGTGTTGCGGTTGCGGCGGACCCTGTCGTTCGGTGACTTCGAATGGCTGGGCCTGCCGGGCGACGTGCTCGGCTTCCGCCGCGGGGAGTTCCACTGCGTGGTGAACTTCGGTTCGGCGGTGACGCGGCTGTCGGCTCCCGGGCGGGTGTTGGCCGCGTCGTCGCACTACGGGCTGGCGGGCGGAGAGGTGCTGTTGCCGGCGGATACCGCCCTGTGGTGGGCGTGAACGCCCGGTTGAGCGACATCGCCGCGCTGGCAGGGGTCAGCGAGGCGACGGTAAGCCGGGTGCTCAACGGCAAGGCGGGTGTGTCGACGGCGACGCGGCAGGCCGTGGTGGCGGCCATGGACGTGCTGGGGTACGAGCGGCCGGCCCGGTTGCGGGAACGCAGTGCCGGGCTGATCGGGCTGATCACGCCGGAGCTGTCGAACCCCATCTTCCCGGCGCTGGCGCAGGTGATCGAGCAGGTGCTGACCTCGCGCGGGTACACGCCGGTGCTCTGCACGCAGACTCCCGGCGGGTCCACGGAGGACCAGCTGACGGACCTGCTCGTCGACCGCGGCGTCACCGGGATCATCTTCGTGTCGGGCCTGCACGCGGACTCGACGGCGGACATGGACCGCTACGTGAAGCTGTCCGGCCGGGGCGTGCCGTTCGTGATGATCAACGGGTACACGGAGAAGGTGTCCGCGCCCTTCGTCTCCACGGACGACCGGGCCGCCATGCGCCTCGCCGTGTCGCACCTGGTGGAGCTGGGGCACGAACGCATCGGGCTCGCGGTCGGGCCACGCCGGTTCGTGCCGGTGCTGCGGAAGGTCGAGGGCTTCGTGCAGCAGATGCGCACCGCGCTGCCCTACACCGCGGAGCAGGCCGAGAAGCTGGTGCAGCACTCGCTGTTCACCGTGGAGGGTGGGCAGGCCGCGGCGAACGCGTTGCTGGACAAGGAGTGCACGGCCATCGTGTGCGCGAGCGACCTGATGGCGTTCGGTGCCGTCCGCGCCGCCCGCCAGCGCGGCCTCGCCGTACCGGCGGACATCTCGGTGGTGGGCTTCGACGACTCGCCGCTGATCGTGTTCGCCGACCCACCGCTGACCACCCTGCGCCAGCCGGTCGAGGCGATGGGGCAGGCGGCGGTCAACGCGTTGCTCGAGGAGATCGGCGGCACGCCAGCGCCGCACGCGGAGTACGTCTTCCTGCCCGAGCTGGTGGTCCGCGGCTCGACCGCGGCCCGCATCGCGACCGGCGGCCGCTCCCGCAGGCGCTGACCGTGGATAGATCGGTGGGGCGGCCCGTTCCCGAGCCGCCCCACCGAATCCGGCGGCCCGCTCAGCGGCGGAAGGTGCCCCCGTCCACGGTCACCGCACCGGTGGACGGGGTGCTCAGGGTGCGGTTCGCGCCGGTTTCCCAGATCACCGGCTGACCGTCCTGCTTGATGATGAACTTGTACTCGATGGCGGTGCTCGGCGGCAGGGTGCCGGTCCCGGTCCACTTCGGGTACGTGCTCGTCCCCGTGGTCAGCGGCACGGCCGCCGCCGGGTCCCAGCTGCCCAGGGCCGGCACGTTCCCGACCACGTAGACGTTCTGCCCGAACACCGTCTCCGCCTGGACGGTGTAGGTCGCCGTGACCGAGGCCGGCGGGTTCTGCGTGCCGCCGCTGTAGAAGGCCACCGCCGACTTAGCCGGGACCGTCACCGTCGTGCGGCCGCCCGACACCGTGACCCCGTTCGCGCACGCCGTGATCACGTTGCAGTAGGTGCCGTTGGCCAGACCGACCGCGAACGAACCGGTGTAGGCGCTGCCGCTGTTGTTGATCGCGACGAAACCGGCCGAGCCGCGCCCGAAACCGATCACGTTCGACGCCGGCGACTGCCAGTTCGTCAGCGACGCCGTGCCGACCGCGTTGTGGAAGGCGACCATGCCCTTCACCGCCTGGTCGCGGTCCAGGCAGTACCAGCCGCTGGCGCAGTTGGTGTCGGTGACGAACCCGTTCGAGCTCGGCGGACCCTGGTCGTTGTTGCTGAACTGGAAACCCGAATACACGGTCGGCGTGGTGTACGGGTACGCCAGCTGGAACACGTTGGCCAGCAGGGAGGTCGCGCCGTCCTTGTACGACAGGTGCTCGCCGCTGCGCTCGGTGTCGTGGTTGGTGACGAACGAGACCGCGTTCGCCGCCGGCAGCAACCCCTGCGAGAACGACGAGAGCGACGTGATGTCACCCTGGAACGCGGACTTCAGCCGGTCGCCGTAGGCGAAGTTGAGGACGTCACCCGCGCCGAAGTACGACGACGGCGCCGGCGGCTCGCCGGCGGCGATCTCCAGGAACACGTACGGCCGCGCGCCGGACTTCGTGTTCTGCAACCGGCCCACGATGTTCGACAGGTCCGCGACCGGGATGTGTTTGGCCGCGTCGACCCTGAACCCGTCGACGCCCAGCGCGAGCTGCGAGTTCAGGAACCCGGCGAGCTTGCCGCGGACGCTTTCCAGGCTGGTCTTGAGGTCCGGCAGGTCGACCAGCTCGCAGTTCTGGATCTCCCACAGGTCGCTCCAGTTGGCGATGTCGTGGTCGCAGACGTCCACGTTGTACTCGCCGCGGTCGTACATCACCGGGTCGTACTTGTCGGTCAGGGGCGTGCCGTCGTAGCCGACGCCGGTCTGCGCGGCCGTGTGGTTGATCACCGCGTCCGTGTACACCTTGATGCCGGCGCCGTGGCAGGTGTTGATCATCGCCGCGAAGTCGGACTGCGTGCCGAACCGGGAGTTCAGCTTGTAGCTGTACGGCTGGTAGATGTCCCACCAGTAGCCGCTCGGATGCTTGAGCGACTCTTCCGGCGGGGCCACCCAGACCCCGCCGTACCCGGCCGGGTCGAGCTGGTTGACGCACTCGGCGCCCACCGAGCGCCAGTTCCAGGACCACAGGTTGGCGATCACGTCGCCGTTGGGGACTCCGGTGTCCGCCGACGCGGTGGAGGTGCCGAGTCCTCCCGTGCAGAGCGACGCCACGACCGTGAGCACGATCGCGGGCAGGGTCAGTCGCCTCATGCTCGTCTCCTCGTTGAGATTGCGCAACTTTCTGCAACTTCTTGCAGGCTAGACCCGAGGAGTGCTGACTGTAAACCGCTCCGGCAAGTCGAGGTGAAGGCCCGGCATGGCAACCGCCGCACCGGACGACTCGCCCGGTGCGGCGGGGGTAGGGGACCTTGCGGAAGGAGCCGCAAGGAATTTCAGCGGGTCAGGACCGCCGCGATCGTGTCCACACCCAGGTCGAGGTCCTCCCGGGAGATCATCAGCGGCGGTGCGACCCGCAGGGTCGTGTCGTGCGTCTCCTTGCACAGCACGCCGCGCCGCATCAGCTCCTCGCTCGCCTCGCGTGCGGTCCGGCCGCCCGGCGCGATCTCGACGCCGGCCCACAGCCCGCGCCCACGCACCTCCGCGACCCCCTGTCCGACAAGGTCCGCCAGCCGCGCGTGCAGGTGCGCGCCGAGCGAAGCCGACCGCGACAGGAAGTCGCCCTCCCGCAGCAGCCGGATCACCGCACGGCCGACCGCGCACGCCAGCGGGTTCCCGCCGAACGTCGACCCGTGCTCGCCCGGCCGCAGCACCCCGAGCACGTCGCGCCGGCCGACCACCGCCGACACCGGCAGGATCCCGCCGCCGAGCGCCTTGCCCAGGGTGTACAGGTCCGCGACCACGCCCTCGTGCTCACACGCGAACAGCGTGCCCGTCCGCCCGAGGCCCGCCTGGATCTCGTCCGCGATCAGCAGCACATCGTGGTCCGTGCACAGCTGCCGCACCTCGCGCAGGTAGCCGGTCGGCGGCGTCAGCACCCCGGCCTCGCCCTGCACCGGCTCGATCAGCACCGCCGCCGTGCGCGGGGTGATCGCCTCCCGGAGCGTCTCCACGTCGCCGTACTTGACGACCCGGAACCCCGGGGTGAACGGGCCGAAGTCGTTCCGCGCCG
>NZ_JBJMIE010000313.1:0-8177 GCF_045807065.1 Actinophytocola sp.
CGGGCGGCGAGCTGAACGTGTCGCCGTGGTGCGGGGAGCAGGTGGCTCAGCTGGTCGCGCTGGGCCCGGACCCGCTGACCTGGCCGGTGGCGGACGAGGCGGAGCTGCCCGCCGCGGCGCGGGTGTAGCTGGTCTGCCAGCTGCGCAGCCCGTACACGCACAGCGCGAGGAAGCCGACGTAGAGCACGGCGGTGAGCCAGAGGCCCTTGTAGGCGTAGAGCGGCACGTACACGACGTCGGCCGCGATCCAGAGCCACCAGGACTCGAGCTTCTTGCGCGCCTGGCCCCACGTCGCGAGCAGTGACAGCACGGTGGTGACGGCGTCCGGCAGCGGCACGGTCGAGTCGGTCACCGTGTCCAGCAACATGGTCAGCCCACCGGTGCCCACCAGGCCGAGGACCCCCAACACGATCCACTGCATCCCGGTGGTCCGCGTGACGGTGAGCGTCGTGTGCGCCTCCCCGCCCCGCAGCCAGGCCCACCACCCGTACACGCCGAGTGCGAGGTAGACCAGCTGCAGTGAGGAGTCGGCGTAGAGGCCGGAAGTCCAGAACAGGACCAGAAACGTGATGTTGTTGGCCACCCCGATGGGCCAGTTCCAGACATTCTGAATGGCCACGAGCCACACGCACAGCGCGCCGGACACGAACCCGAGAATCTCGACGAGGTCCATTCCTTCGTCCTTTCCTCGATACCAGCCCCCGCCGGCCCCGTGGCGCTCCCGAGCCATGCACCGCGCCGGCCGAGCAGCACAGCCACCCGAGCGAACTGTCCCCAATCGCCTCCCGCGATCGGTCAGCCACACGAACAACCTGCCACGCCACCTATGAAATCAGCCGTTGTCCTTCCGCTCACCTCCTCTCACATACACCCGGGAACCCCCGTCCCCTCTCCGGCCACATCGGGCCTCTCCACACCCGCGACACCTAGCCGCCCAGCTGGGCGACCAGCCGCCGCGGCGCCTGTAACCGATACGCCTCCGTCAGCAACTCCCGAACCTCGTCCCAGTTCACCCGTCCGACGTCCAGCCGCAGGGCCGCCCACCCCTTCGCGCCGAGGTACGCCGGCACGTAGAACCGCGCCGGATCCGACCGCACCAGTGCCTCCTGCTCCCCGGGCCCGGCCTTGAACGCCACCCCGACAATCCCGTTCCCGTGGTGGTCGTCGAGGAAGTACCCGAACGTCTTCTTGCGGACGGCGAGCGTCAGATGCGGGTCGCCGGTGCACGTCGCCTCCGGCAGTTCGGCGACGATGGCGGCGACCCGCTCGCGGAGCTGCGTGGTCGACATGGGAAAAACGTTAGCGGCGACCACCGACAATTCTGGGTGTGGAACACATCCTCCCTGGTGGGAACGTCGCCGCCGCCGTCGTCCGGGTCGGTGACACGGTCCGCAAGCCCGTCACCCCGGCCACGCCCGCCGTCGAGGCGCTCCTCGACCACCTCGCCGGCTTTCCCGGCGCGCCCCGCCACCTCGGGCGCGACGAGCAGGGCCGCCAGGTCCTCGAGTACGTCCCCGGCACCGTCAACGACCTCCCCGCGGACGAACGCGAACTGCGCGACGTCGGCAGCCTCGTCCGCGACCTGCACGACGCGCTGGCGGACTTCCGTCCCCCGGCCGGCGCGCGGTGGGACGTCGTCATCCCACCCGACCGCGAGGACCTCGTCTGCCACCACGACCTCGCGCCGTGGAACCTCGTGCGCGGCGAGGACCGGTGGGTCTTCATCGACTGGGACGGCGCCGGTCCCGGCTCGCGCCTCTGGGACCTCGCCTACGCGGCACACGGCTTCGTCCCCCTGACCAGCTCCGGCGACCCGGAACAGGACGCGCCGAGGTTGCGCGCCCTGGCCGACGGCTACGGCCTCGACGACCGCCAGCGCGCGGAGCTGCCCCCACTGGTCGTCGCCCACACGCGCGGCATGTACGACCTCCTCCGCACCGCCACCGAGGAGCCCTGGACCCGCCTGTACGCGGAAGGACACGCCGACCACTGGGGTCCGGCCGCCGACTACATCGAGCGACACCTCCACGTGTGGCGTACCGCGTTGGCGTGACGTGTGGGCGGCGGCCGAAGTGTGCCACCACGACAATGATGACCATGATCCGTTCGCCGCTGCTCATCGTGATGTGTGTCGGCTACTTCCTGGTGCTGCTGGACGTCACCGTGGTCAACGTGGCGCTGCCGGCCATCGGCGGCACGCTGGACACGGGACCGGCCGGCCTGCAGTGGGTGGTCGACGGCTACGCGCTCGCCCTGGCGGGGCTGCTCCTCGTCGGCGGCACTGTGGGTGACGTCTACGGCCACAAACAGGTGGTCCTCACCGGATTGGTCGTGTTCGGGCTGGCCTCCCTCGGGTGTGGTCTCGCGCCCGGCGTCGGCTGGCTGGTCGGCGCCCGGTTCGTCCAGGGCGTCGGTGCCGCCCTGCTGCTGCCCGGCACCCTCGCGATCATCACCGACGCGTTCCCCGACCGGACCGATCAGGCCCGCGCCATCGGCGTGTGGGCCGGCGTCGGCAGCGCCGCACTGCCGGCCGGACCCCTGCTGGGCGGGCTGCTCGTCGACTGGCTCGGCTGGCGCGCCGTGTTCTTCCTCAACGTGCCGATCGTCCTCGTCGCCGCCGTCGTCGCGGCACGGCTCGTCGAGGCCCGTCCGCACACCGGCGACCGGCGCGTCGACTGGCTCGGCGCCGTCCTGGGCACCGCGCTCCTGGGTACCGTCACCTACGCCGTCATCGAGGCCGGCGCGTGGCTGCTGATCGTCGCGGCCGTGCTACTGGCCGCGTTCGTCGCCGTCGAGAGCGCCAAGGCCGACCCCATGCTGCCGCCGAAGCTGTTCCGCAGGCCCACCTTCTCGGTGGCCAACGCGGCGGCCGGCATCATGAACCTCTGCTCGCTCGGGTTGTTGTTCCTGGTCACGCAGTACCTGCAGACGGTGCGGCACCACTCGGCACTCGCCGCCGGACTGGACCTGCTGCCGCTGTTCCTGCCCCTGACCGTGCTCGCGCCGCTCACGGGCCGGGTCGCGGGCCGGATCGGGCCGCGATGGCCCATGGTCGCGGGGCTCGTCGTGGCCGGCGCGGGTTTCGCGCTGCTGCTCACGCTGACGGCCGGCTCGTCCTACTGGGCGCTCCTGCCGGCCCTGCTGCTCTGGGGCTGCGGGCTCGGCGTGCTGACCCCGGCGGTCGTCGCCGCGGCGGTGGGCGCGGCGAGGGAGCGCTCCGGCCTCGCGTCGGCGGTCAACAACACCGCCCGGCAGGCCGGCGGCGCGCTCGGCATCGCGGCGTACGGGGCCGTCGCGGGCAGCGCCGCCGACGCCCGGCTGTTCGTGTCGGGAATGCACGTCGCCGGCCTCGTCTCCGTGGTGTTGTTCCTGGTAGCGGCGCTGTCCACAGCCCTTGTCCGGATGAATTGACAAACGATCGAACGCGTGTTCGACTGTATCCCGTGCGATGGGAGAGCCAGCGAGCGGGGGAACCCGACCGGGATGGTCAGCAGGCGTTGCCCGGCCTTCCCGGGCTGATGCGCAGTGTCCGCACCCCGGAGTTCGCCGACACGGTGTTCCACGAGGTGCGGGCCAAGTCCGTGCTGAACAGGGTGCCGGGGCAGTCCCGGCTGCCGTTCGACTGGACCGTCAACCCGTACCGGGGGTGCAGCCACGGCTGCCGGTACTGTCTGGCGGGCGATACTCCGGTGCTGATGGCCGACGGCCGGACGAAGCCGATCGCCGACCTGCGGGTGGGCGACCGGATCTACGGCACGGAGCGGGTCGGCAACCGGCGCCGGTATGTCACCACGCGGGTGGTGGCGCACTGGACCACCGTGAAGCCGGCCTACCGGCTGACGTTGCGGGACGGCACCCAGCTCATCGCCAGCGGGGAGCACCGTTTCCTCACCGACCAGGGCTGGCGGCACGTCGCCGGCGGCGCCTGCGCGGACCAGCGGCAGGTCCTGCGGCCGGGGGACCGGCTGGTGGGCACGGGCCGCTTCGCGACCGGGCCGAAGGGCGGCCTCGAGTACCGCTGCGGCTACCTCGCCGGCATCGCCGCGGGGCACGGCGAGCCGGTCGACCCACGGGTGCTCACCAGGGCCAGGGAGTACCTGACCGGAGACGAGCCGATCAGCCTGCCGATCGAGCAACCCGCCGTGCCGAGCGAGGAGTGGCACAGGGGGTTCCTGGCCGGCGTGTTCGACGTGGACGGTGACTTCTCGCGCGGCCGGCTGCGGGTCGGCCGCACCGGCCGGGTGGCGTTGCCGGTGATGGCGGAGGCGTTGCGGCGCCTCGGGTTCGAGTGCGTGCTGGAGGACTCCGGCGGTCGCAGCGGCCTGTACGGGATGCGGGTCATGGGCACCCTGGCCGAGCACCTCCGGTTCCTGCACACGACCGATCCGGCGCACACGAGCACCGGCGAGCTGGCCGGGGTCGTCCCGCGTACCGGTCCGCGGCTCGCGGTGGCCACGGTCGAACCGCTCGACCTGGACCTCACGCTGTACGACATCACCACCGGCACCGGCGACTTCATCGCCAACGGCGTGGTCAGCCACAACTGTTTCGCCCGGCAGACCCACACCTACCTCGACATGGACGCGGGCGCGGACTTCGACTCGCAGATCGTGGTCAAGGTCAACGCGCCCGAGGTACTGGCCGGCCAGCTGCGCGCCCCGCGCTGGACCCGCGAACCCGTCGCGATGGGCACCAACACCGACCCCTACCAGCGGGCGGAGGGCCGGTACCAGCTCATGCCGGGCATCATCCGCGCGCTGGCCGACAGCGGGACGCCGTTCAGCATCCTCACGAAGGGCACGGTGCTGGCGCGCGACCTGCCGCTGCTGTCGGCGGTCAGCCAGGACGTGCCGGTGGGGCTCGGCGTGTCGATCGCGCTGGTCGACCGGGAGCTGCAGCACAACCTCGAACCCGGCACACCCAGCCCGCAGGCGCGCCTGGAACTGGTCCGCAAGGCCGTCGAGGCGGGGCTGCCGTGCGGCGTGTTCGTCGCGCCGGTCCTGCCACACCTGACCGACTCGGTCGAACAGCTGGACGCGTTGCTGGCGGCCATCGCCGAGACGGGTGCCTCCGGCGTCACCGTCATCCCGCTGCACCTGCGCAAGGGTGCGCGAGAGTGGTTCGCCGCCTGGCTGGGGCGGGAGCATCCCCACCTGGTCCCGGCCTACCGCCGCCTCTACGCCAAGGGCGCCAACGCGGACATCCGCTACCCCCGGTGGCTCGGCACGCGGGTGGGCCCGCTCCTGCGCAGGCACGGGCTGGACAAGACAGCCGACCGCGAGGCCGAGCCCGCGGAACCACGCTGGCCGGACGGCAGCCTGACCGCCGGCACCCGCAAGGAGCAGCCGGTGGTCCCGGAGCAGCTGGCACTCCTGTGAGCGTGTTTCGGTCGTGTGCGAGGACCGGCGCCTGCCCTCGTACACAACCAGAACGCACCTCATCAGGTCACGCTGCTGTCAGGTGACACCCGCGTGGGTCACGCCATCGCGAGGCTCACCCGCTGGCGTTGCTCGTCGATCTCGACGACGCGCACGGCGAGGGTCGCGCCGACCCGCGGCTCACCCGTCATCGCCGCGGCCGGCAGCAGGCCGGGGATTCCGGGACCCACGCGCACGATCGCGCCGAACGGCACCAGTTGCGTGATGGTGCCGTCGAAGGACCGCTCACGGACGTCGGCCAGGAACTCCTGCCACGCCTCGGTGGGCACGGTTGGCTGGGACATGTACTTCACCTCCTTCGCTGTCCCCGAGGAAACGCGGAACGAAGGAGGTGCGGCGGGCCCCTGGCCCGCCGGAGGTTCACGGAGCGGCCGGGAGGCCTCTCCGATCGCGGCCAGCGGCCGACCCGGCAGTCACGCCGGGAAAACTAGCAGGAAGGAGACCGTCAGCGCTACGAACGGTCGCGCGGCCAGTCCCACCGCACGCAGAAGGTGCCGGGGCCGAAGTCGAGCGCCACCGCGTGCGCCTGCCCGCCCGGCGTGACCTCGACCTTGCGCCGCGTCGTGGTCTGCTCCTCCGGGTTCACGGTGTACAGCTCGCAGTACGCGGGCAACGCGTCCGGGTCGAACTGCAGCTCCAGCACGAACTCGCGCACCGGTGTGGTGAACCGGCGGCAGTAGCTGTCGTCGCCGCGCGAGAACGGCGGCCCGGGGAAGTTGAGCGCGTAGTCGACGATCGCGGTCTCGCCGCGGACGAGCGGCGTGTCCAGGATGATCTCGGCCACGATGATGCCCGCGTCCTCGTCGCGCGCGACCCGGCCGATCTTGCACGACTGCTGCGACATGACGTCGGGGAACGGCCGGCCCGGCCGCTCGAGGTCGTAGACCATGACGGTCCGGTCCATGCCGTCGCGCTCGGCCCGCAGCACCTGCCGCACGGCGATGCGCCGCTCCCCGCGGTCGGCCGCGATGTCCATCCGGTCGTGCTGCGACAGCTTGGTCAGCGCCGTCTCGGTGGTGAAGTCGATCTGCTTGAGCAGCTTCGACACCGGCTCACTGGCCGGGAAGAGCGAGGGGATGGGCACCCGCGACGACTCGCGCTGCACCCGGCCACGCGGCCGTGGCGGGCCCAGCAGCGCGATCAGGGACCCGGGTGCGACGCCGAGCACCGACTCGAGGTGCCCCAGCGCGGCGAGCGACTCGGCCCGCTCGGGCCTGCGCCGCCCGGACTGCCAGTAGCTCAGCGCGGTGACGCTGACCGACACGCCGCGGGCGCGCAACCGGTACTGGATCCGGTCGAGGCTCAGCCCACTGGCCTGGATGGCCGTGCGCAGGGCGGTGGGGAACGCGTCCGCGGCGAGGTTGTCCACGGGGTGTGGAAGCGCACGTCGGACGTCGCCGGCTCGATGCAGCTCCCTGACCGGTTCGCGCGTCGCGCCGCCACCCATCGTGGTCTCCTCGCGTTCTCCCCAGCTTCCCTTTACCTACCACCAGGTAACCAACACCCTACGACGTAACGTCGAGGCTAGGTAGCCATGACGTTAAATCCGACAGGGCAGAGCTTGCGCTTGCGAATGGTCGACACTGGTGACCACAGTTGTGCGCAGGGTGATCGTAGCGTCGGAAACCTGCTGGACGGAACAGTGAGGGCGTTGGCTAGCCTTTCCATCACACAGCCCGCCAACAGGAAGAGCACACCGTGATCCGCACGCACGAGGCCGGGACGCTTCGCGCCGCACAAGCCGGAGAATCCGTCACGCTGAGCGGCTGGGTGGCCCGCCGGCGTGATCACGGTGGGGTCATCTTCGTCGATCTCCGCGACGCCTCGGGCGTCGTGCAGGTCGTCTTCCGCGAGGGTGAGATGGCCGAACGCGCCCACGGGCTGCGCGCCGAGTACTGCATCCGGGTCGTCGGCGAGGTCGCCAGGCGGCCCGAGGGCAACGAGAACCCCGAGATCCCGACGGGTGAGATCGAGGTGCTGGTCACCGAGCTGGGGGTGCTCAGCGAGGCGGCCCCACTGCCGTTCCAGCTCGACGAGCACCTCACCGTCGGCGAGGACGTCCGCCTGCGGCACCGCTACCTCGACCTCCGCCGGTCCGGGCCGGCCCGTGCCATGCGCATGCGCAGCGAGGCCAACCGCATCGCCCGTGACGTCCTCCACCAGGAGAAGTTCGTCGAGGTCGAGACGCCGACGCTGACCCGCTCCACCCCGGAGGGCGCCCGCGACTTCCTGGTGCCCGCGCGCCTGCAGCCCGGCTCCTGGTACGCGCTGCCGCAGTCACCGCAGCTGTTCAAGCAGCTGCTGATGGTCGGCGGCCTGGAGCGGTACTACCAGATCGCCCGCTGCTACCGGGACGAGGACTTCCGCGCCGACCGCCAGCCCGAGTTCACCCAGCTCGACATCGAGATGAGCTTCGTCGAGCAGGACGACGTGATCGCGCTGGGCGAGAGGGTCGTCGCCGCGCTGTGGCAGGAGCTGGCGGACTACGAGATCCCGCTGCCGATCCAGCGGATGACCTACGCCGACGCGATGGCCCGCTACGGCACCGACAAGCCCGACCTGCGGTTCGGCCTGGAGCTGACCGAGCTGACCGAGTACTTCAAGGACACGCCGTTCCGCGTGTTCAAGGCCCCGTACGTGGGCGCGGTCGTCATGCCGGGCGGCGCGGACCAGCCACGTCGTCAGCTGGACGCCTGGCAGGAGTGGGCCAAGCAGCGCGGTGCCCGCGGGCTGGCCTAC
>NZ_JBJMIE010000314.1:0-13572 GCF_045807065.1 Actinophytocola sp.
AGCCTGTCCCACGCCACCGGTGACTCCGTGACGATGCTGCGCCGCAACCTCCGGCACCTCGTGCGCTACCCCACGATGATGGTCATGACGCTGGCCCTGCCGGTCCTGCTGTTGCTGTTGTTCGTCGGCATCTTCGGCGGCGCGTTGACCGCCGGCCTCGGCGACGGCACGCCCGGCCACCGATACGTCGACTACGTCCTGCCCGGGATCCTGCTGATGACCGTCGGCTACGGCTCCACCACGACCGCGCTGGCCGTCAACCGGGACATGACCGAGGGGATCATCAGCCGGTTCCGCACCATGGCGATCTCCCGCGCCTCGGTCCTGACCGGACACGTCGCCAGCGCCCTGATCAGAACCATGCTCAGTGTCGCGCTCGTCGTCGGGGTCGCGTTCGCGCTCGGGTTCCGGCCGGCCGCCGGGCCGCTGGGCTGGCTCGCCATGGCCGGCGTCATCGCGCTGCTCACGCTCGCGCTGAACTGGCTCGGGGTCGCGGTCGGCCTGGCCGCCAGGAACGCCGAGGGCACGGGCGGCTTCACCATCCTCGTCCAGGTGCTGCCGTTCGTCAGCAGCGCGTTCGTCACGCCCGACTCGATGTCGGGGGCGGTGCGCTGGTTCGCCCGGCACGAGCCGTTCACCCCGGTCCTCGACACCGTCCGCGGCCTGCTGCTGGGCACGCCCGTCGGCGGCAGCGCGCCCCTCGCGGTCGCCTGGAGCGTGGGCCTGGCGCTGGCCGGCTACCTGTGGGCGCGGGCGTTGTTCAGGCGAGATCCGGTGTCGTGACGCGCGCCCGCAGGACGTCCAGCGCCGCGGCGCGCAGGTCCTCGGGTCCCAGGTCGGCACACGTCGTCACCGCGTCGACGTAGGCCGACCTGTCGGCCTGTTCCGCGGCACGCCTGGCCCGGGCCGGGGACATGGTCGGCCGGAACCCGGTGGTGAACCGGAACCGCTCGGCCAGGGCGACCAGCCGGGCGCCGCGCACGCACTCCCCGCGATCGAGCTCCACCATCGCCAGCGCGAGCAGGAGCGTGCCGCACAGCGGGAAGTCCGTGAAGCTCCTCGGTGACCGGGCCACGGCGTCGGTGACGCACGCCGAGAGCACGCGCGGCAGCGCCGCGGTGAGCTCCTCGACGAGGTCGAGGCGCCCGTGCTGGGCGTGGGCGACCACCGCCACGGCCTGGGCCTCCAACGTCCACCAGTCGCGGTCGGTGTTCCGGCGCACGTCGTTGCGCAGGTGGTCGGCGACCCGCCGCCACAGGCGCAGGCCGGCGTCGACCCGACCGCGTGCGAGCGCGATCTCCGCACGCACGGCCACGTCGATCATCGCCATGCCCAGGACGTCGTCCCCGCCACCCCGCACCGCCACCTCGAGGCCCCGTTCCGCCTCGTCGACCGCGCCGCGCTGCAGGTCGGCGAGGACGAGCACCCACCGCACCCTGGCGACGGTCGACCACGCCGCGACCGCCTCCACCACCGCGAGCGTCGCGACGATGTGGTGCCGTGCCTGGTCCGGGAGGGCGAGTGCCAGGCACAGCTCGCCGATCCGCGAGTGCGCGGTCGCGGCCAGCGCCGGGAAGTCCAGGCGTTCGAACGCGACGAGCATCCTCCTGGCGGCCGCCAGCGCGCCGTCCAGGTCGTCGCCGACCTCGAGGAGCTGGCTGGCGACCGCGTCGGCGAGGCCGGCGAGCAGCGGCTCGTCGCTGTCCGCCAGCACCCGCAACGCGGCGAGGTCCGGCTCGTCGGTCACCACGCGCAGGACGATCGCCAGTGCGCGGGGGAAGGTGTCCGGCGACGCCGGCGGCAGCCTGCGCAGGGCGACCAGCGAGCGTGCCGCGCCCGGGCCGCGGAGGAGGAACGCGCTGGCCGCGGCCACCACCGCGGCTGTCCTGGTGACCTCGACGAGCGCGGGTTCGGGCCGGAAGTGCGAGAGGAGCCAGGCGGCCTCCCCGCCCAGCGTCGCCATGCGCCCGAAGTTCGAGTCGACGATCCACAGGCCGCCCAGTGCCCCGGACGTCGCCGCGACGGTCGCGCCGTCGGCCGTCTCGAGCCCGTGGCGCAGCGCCAAGACGAGGTTGTCCTGCTCGGCGCGGATCCGGGCCACCGCCGGGACCAGGTCGGCGACGAAGACCGACTCCTGGTGCGCCACCCCGAACTCCCGAGCCCACGCGAGGAACCGCCGGATCACCTCGTCGTCCTCGCCGGCCCGCGACCGGTGCGCGGCGCTGAACTCGCGCACGGTCTCCAGCATCCGGAAACGGGCGCCCGGCCCGGTGTCGGCCACCTTGAGCAACGACTGCGCGACCAGCCGCTCCACCACCGGCAGCGCGTCGCCGCCGAGCACGTGGCGTGCGGCGTCCGCGGTGAACCCGCCGGGGAAGACCGACAGCGCGCGCATGGCCGCCTGGCCCTCGGCGTCGAGGAGGTGCCAGCTCCAGTCGATGACGGCGTGGAGGGTGCGGTGCCGTGCCGGCGCGTCCCGGGCGCCACCGCGCAGCAGGGCGAAGCGGTCGTCCAGGTGGCGGGCGATCTCGGCCACCGACATGACCCGGACACGGGCCGCGGCCAGCTCCACGGCGAGCGGGAGACCGTCCAGGTGGCGGCACAGCTCCGCGACCGCCTCCGCCGGCAGGTGCACGTCCGGGCGCGCCGCCCGCGCACGCTGGCCGAACAGCTCGACCGCCGCCGGCAGCGCCAGCTCCGGCAACAGGTACACCGACTCCGACGAGAGCCCGAGCGGGGCACGGCCCGTGGTCAGCACCCGCAGGTCCGCGCACGTCGCCACCAGGGCACGCACCAGCTCCGCGGCACCGTCGACCACGTGCTCGCAGTTGTCCAGCACCAGCAGGGCACCCGACCCGAGGGCACCCGCGATGCCGGCAAGGACATCGGTGGAGACACCGGTGGGGACGCCGGTGGGGACATCGGCGGGGACGGCGGCGCGACCCGATGACCCGAGCCCGACCTCGCCGAGGTCGAGAGTGGCCGCGACCTGGTGCGCGACCTCGTCGTCCGTCGCGACGCCGGCCAGCTCGACGAAGTACACGGCGCGCTGTTCCGCCTGCCGGCTCAGCACGTGCGCGAGCCGCGTCTTGCCCAGGCCACCGGTGCCGACGACCGACGTGACGCGGGACGTGCGCATCAGCTCCGCCACCGCGCGGAGGTCCTCCTCCCGGCCGAGGAGCGGGTTGGGCTCGTGCGGCACGCCACGCCGGACCGGCGGCACGTCGCTGCGCAGCAGTTCCTCGTGCACGGTCCGCAGCAGCGGACCGGGATCGCTGCCGAGCTCGTCGCGCACCACCCGCCGGTAGGCCGCGTACCGGGCCAGCGCGGCGGCGGGCCCCGCGGTCGCCGCCT
The DNA here is from genome assembly GCF_045807065.1 of Actinophytocola sp. Lineage (GTDB taxonomy): Bacteria > Actinomycetota > Actinomycetes > Mycobacteriales > Pseudonocardiaceae > Actinophytocola. The sequence goes on from NZ_JBJMIE010000314.1 coordinate 3,355, forward strand.
CGCACCGCAGCAGTTCCGCCAGGACCTCCTCGTCCCGCGGGTACTCCTCCACCAGCTCGGCGAGGAGGTGCACCGCCTCCGCGCGCCGACCCAACCGCGACAGCGCCAGCGCGCGTTCCCGCCGCAAGGACCGGTAGGTCGGGACGCGGGCCGTCCGCAGCAGGGACAACGGATCCCCGAGCGCGGTGTCCGCGTCCGGCGGCCCGTCCCACAACGCGAGTCCGGCCTCGGCGTGCGCGAGCGCGGCCGCGTGGTCGCCGGCGCGTGCGTGCCGCGCGCTCGCGACCGCCCGGAGCTCCACCACGACGGCGTCCACCTCGTTCTCCCGCAACGAAAGCCGGTAGCCGAGGGGGGTCGCGACGATCACGTCCGACCCCAGCAGCGCCCGCGCGTGGGAGACGAGCACCTGCAACGCCTTCACCGGATTGGCGGGCTGCTCCCCCGGCCACAGCTCGTCCACGAGCCGGGCGGTGCCACAACCGGCACGGAGGTCGTCGGCGAGGAGCGCGAACAGGTCGCGCATCCGCGGCCGGGTGATCTCATGCCCGCGACACCGCACACCGGACAGCAGAACCAACTCGGTGCCCACCCGGACAGGCTAGTGCGCCTCCCCGGGCTGCTACGCCTCGGTCGCGTTCGGGGTGCACGGCCCAGCCAGTCGCGGCAGAGCAGGACGATCAGCGCGATCTCCACCGGGGCGCCGCCGTAGTACATCAGCTCGCCGGCCCGCCGGGCCTGTTCGGCGGGCACTCCCGCGGGCGGGTACGCGTAGAGGACCTTGGCGAGGATGTCGTGCGCGGCCACGGCGGCGACCAACGTGCCGGCACGCCACCCGATCGGCGCTCGGTGCGGTGCCGGGTCCGGCCGGCCGAGGACCGCGAAGGTGAACAGGTACCCGGCCGCCAGCACGTGGGCGCTCACCGCGAGGTGCGGCCACGGGCCGGTCATCGTCGCGGCGTGGAGGCGGGTCCGGTAGAGCAGCCACAGGCCGCCGACGTCGAGCAGAGCCGCCGTCAGGGGGTGCGTCACCACGGCGGCCGGGCGCGAGGCCAGCGCCCGCGCGACCGGCCGCGCGCGAGCGGTCGGCAGCACGCGCAGCAGCAGGGTCACCGGCGCCGCGAACACCAGCATCAGCGGTGCGAGCATCCCGAGGGCGATGTGCCCGGCCATGTGGGCCGTGAAGTCGTGGTGGGCCCGTTCGGCCAGCGGACCGACCAGCGCCGCGCCCACGCACGTCCACCCGCCGATCCAGGCCAGCAGCCGGGACAGCGGCCACGCGACGCCCCGCAGCCGCGACACGCCCGCGAGGTAGGCCAGCACCGCACCGGCCACCACCAGCAGGACCAGCCACTGCGCGGGCCCCAGTGCGGACACCGCCCCGGCGGAGGTTCCGTGGCCGTGCACGGGCCGCTACCCCGCGGTCCGCCGCGCGGTGCGGACCCACAGCACCACCCCGACCACCAGCAGCACCACGGCGACCACGTTCCACACCACGTCGTAGGGCGTCAGGTCCACGCGGTACCGGATCTGGTGCAGCCCCATCAGCTTGTGCTGGGCCAACCCGTCGTAGAGCTGGAAGAACCCGGCGCCGGTCAGCAACCCGGCCGCGTACGCCGTCCCCCGGAACGCCCGCCGCCGGCGCACACCACCGAGGAGGTACAGCCCGGCCACCGTCGCGAACCAGCTGAACGCGTGGAACAACCCGTCGGAGACCAGCCCGGCCGCGGTCGTCGACCGGTCGTAGAAGTGGTGCCAGTGCAGCAGCTGGTGGAAGACCACCTCGTCGAGCATGGCCACCGCGCCGATCCCCAGCAGCAGACCGGCGAGCACGTTGCCGCCGTGGTGGACGTGGTGGACGTCGCTGTCGACGGGCTGTGTCGCCGTCATGTCGGTCCCCTTCCCAGCTCGAGCCGAACCCGGCCCTGTGGCGATACCCAGGTGACCGCGGGAGAACCACGACCTCGCGGCCGGTATCGCCACTCAGGAGACCGGGTCGATGACGTCGGGGTCGGTGTCGGCACCCTGGCCGCCGTGGTGGGTCACCGGCGGATCGAGCAGCCGGCGCAGCGTGTGGGCCAGGTAGCCGGCGCGATCCGCCGCGCGGAGGTGGTCCGCGGAGTCCTCTTCCACCGCCGGGCTTTCCTCCGCCGGGCCGCCGCCGTGGGTGGCCAGGTGCCGGCGCAGCGCGGCCTGCTCGTCGAGCGCCGCCACCGCGCTCCACAGCTTCTCCTCCGAAACCTCCGCCTGCGCCGCCGCCAGCGTCTGCGGGGACCACTGGTGGCCGACGTGGCAGCGGTAGTAGGTGATCGTGGGGAGATCGACCTGCGCCAGCGACCCGTGGCAGTCGGGGCAGACCAGCCGGGTGAGGCGGGCCTCGTCAGAAGACAGGTACAAGGGGTTGCTGCTGTCCGCCATGTTCACCGGACCATCTCCTTCTCGCCCGGCGTCGGCGGCGCGGCGCGGCGGGGCTGGTGTGGACCGGACGGCGGTGGTCAGCAGCGCGGCCATGCGGGTGGTGGGCACCACGGTCGCATCCGGCACGGCGGCCAACGCGGCGCGCGGCATCCCGACGAACTGGGCCTCGGCCGGATCCTGCACGTACACCGCGCCGCCGGCCCTGGCCACGACCGCGGCGCCCACCGCGCCGTCGTCGAGCGAGCCCGACAACACCACCGCGGCCATGTCCGGACCGGCCCACCGGGCGGTACTGGCGAACATCACGTCCACGGAGGGCCGGTGCCGGTTCACCTTCGGTCCGGGGCTCAGCCAGGCCCGACCGCCGTCCACGACCAGGTGGCGGTCCGGCGGCGCCACCACGATGGTGTCCGGGCGCAGTGGCTGGCCGTCGCGGGCATGCGCGGCCGGGAGCGAGCCCGCCCGGGTCAGGATCTCGGGCAACCTGCTGCGCGCGGTCGGGGTGATGTGCACGGTCACGAGCACACAGGCACCCAGCTCGGCCGGCAACGCGGCCACCAACCGCTCGAGGGCCTCCTGGCCGCCGGCCGACGCTCCCACCGCCAACACCCGCACGCTCACGCCACAGAGTTCCCTCTCCCGCCGGCCCCAACCCCCGTACCTCACGTCAGCAGCTGGCCACCGGTCACGCCGAGCACCTCGCCGGTGACGTAGCTCGACTCCTGCGAGGCGAAGAACACGTACGGCGGTGCCAGCTCGGCGGGTTGCGCCGCCCGGCCCATCGGGGTGTCGCCGCCGAAGGAGTCGACCTTCGCCGCGGGCATGGTCGCGGGGATCAGCGGCGTCCACACCGGGCCCGGCGCCACCGAGTTGACCCGGATCCCCCGCCGCACCAGGTCCGCGGACAGCGACTTGGTGAAGTTGACGATCGCGCCCTTCGTGGCCGCGTAGTCCAGCAGCTCCGGCGACGGCTGGAACGCCTGGATCGAGGAGGTGTTGATGATGCTCGACCCGGGCGGCATGTGCGGCACGGCCGCCTTGCACAGCCAGAACATGGCGTAGATGTTGGTCTTGAACACGCGGTCGAACTGCTCGGTGGAGATCCCGAGCAACCCGTCGTCCTGGGACATCTGGTAGGCGGCGTTGTTCACCAGCACGTCGATCCGGCCGAGCTCCGCCACCGCGCGGTCGACGATCCGACCGCAGTGCGCCTCGTCCCGGATGTCGCCGGGCACCAGCACGACCGCACGCCCCGCGTCCCGCACCAGCTCCGCGGTCCGCTCGGCGTCCTCCTGCTCCTCCTCCAGGTAGGACAGCAGCACGTCCGCGCCCTCCCGGGCGAACGCCACCGCGACCGCCCGCCCGATCCCGGAGTCGCCGCCGGTGATCACGGCCTTGCGGTCGACCAGCCGGCCGCAGCCCCGGTAGGAGCTCTCGCCGTGGTCCGGCTCCGGCCCCATCGCCTCCCCGGTACCCGGGTGTCCCTGTTCCTGCCCGCGCTGCTCGTCCGGCCCCGGGTACTGGGTCCGCGGGTCGCGCTGGGTGTACTGGTCCTCGGTCACGCCTGTCCTCCCGGTGGTGCTGGTTCCGGCGCGGTGTTCCCACCCACCGGCGGCGCAACCACCCGGACGAGGGATCTTTTCGCGGGTCCACCCGGCCGGCTGGCGGTCGGTTTGTCGACCGGGGCCGCGGGTAGCCGCGAACCATGACCGACGAGACGTTGCCACTCCCGGACTACGACCAGTTGCCGATCGGCAGCGTGCAGCACCGCATCCGTTCCCTGGACGACGACCAGCTGCGCACGCTCATCCACCACGAACGCCGACACGCCAACCGCGTGCCGGTGCTGGAGATCCTGACGGCCCGGCTCGACCAGCTCGAGGGCGGCGCCACACCGTCCGGGGGACGGCAACCGGAAGCACCCGAGGTGACGAGCACGCCGGGCGACACAGCGGCCGACCCCTCGCACACCCGGGAGGACAACACCCCACTGCGGCACGGCGTCGCCGGGCAGACGCCTGCCAGGGGCCGCCCGTAACGTTCGCCGCCCTCGCCCTCGCCGGGCGTGCGCCGCGCTCGGTGACGCCGCGCTCGCCGCGGACGGTGCCGCCGCCGGCGCGGCGATCGACACGCTGCCGCGCATGACGCCGCGTGCCGAGGCCCTCGGCCGCCGCTGGTCACGGGACCGCCTGCTGGCCTGGCCGGCGGTCCCCCGCGCGGGGTGAGAGTGCATTGATGATCAACCGCGCGTTCACGTCGTGGAAACCAACGTGCGGGGCTCGCGTCGTAGTGTCGCGTCATCCTTGACGAGATCGATCCCTTCATCGGCACGGCCGCCACCTCCCTGCCCGCGGCGCAGGGTCTGGCGGCCACTTGGTGGTGGCCGAAACCGCAGGTGGGGAACACCCATCCCGGGGCGACGTACCCGCTGGGGATGGTCTCCGCCTGCGCCTACTCCGGCGCCTACCCGACCGGTTACGGCCGGTACGCCAAGGGCACCGAGGGGGTGCCGGAGGAGCTGTTCGACCAGCTGCAGGCGTCCGGTTTCACCCACTTCCAGCAGTCCGGCACCGGCGCGATCCGCAAGTACTACAACTACGTGCGCGTGACCCCGATGGTGCAGCAGCTGGACGCCCTCGGCGAGGCCTGGCCGCTGCGGGACGAGACCGCCGAGGCCGGGTACTACGCGGCCACCCTCGGCACGGGCATCCGCTGCGAGCTGACCGTCGGCGCCAAGGTCGCCGTCCACCGGTACACCTTCCCCGCGCACCGCAGCGCCCGGATCGTCGTCGACCTGTCCATCGGCGGGCTGGCCATCGACCTCGGGCGCACGGTGCCGCTGCGAGCCCACGTGGAGAGCCTCGGCAACGGCCGTGCCCAGGGCACGGTGGTCGTCGAGGGCATCCCGCTGTCGGTGTACATGGAGGTCGACAGCCCGGGCTGGCGGCAGATGCTCTGGCACGACCGCAGACTCATCGAGGGTGGCACGCGGTTGGACTTCGACCGCATCAGGCCGACCACGCTGCGCCCGTTCGGGCTGCTCTACCGGGGACCGACCACCGCGGGGCAGCAGGTCGAGATCCAGATCGGCTTCTCACTGCGCGGCTGCGAGCAGGCCAGGGAGAACCTGTACCGCGAGCGCGGCGACGGCACGCCGGCGTTCGACGACCTCCGGGCGCGGACCGGGGCCCGGTGGCGCGACCACGTCGACCGGATCGAGGTCGAGGGCGGGTCACCCGCCCGGCGCCAGGTGTTCGCGACGGCCCTGTACCACTCGCTGGTCAAACCGTGCTTCGCCGACGACGAGAGCCCGTTCTGGCCGTCCTCCGGCCCGTTCGCCTTCGACGTCTGCACCATGTGGGACATCTACAAGACCCAGCTGCCGCTGCTCACCGCCATCTGCCCGAACCGGGCGGTCGACCTGCTGGAGTCGCTGATCCGGGTCTGCGAGGAGGAGGGCAACTTCCCCATCGGCTACCGGATGGCACGCGGCGCGGACAGGTTCTTCCGGCAGGCCAGCGCCCTGGTGCACACCGCGCTGGCCGACGTGCACGCGCTGGGCCTCGGCGACCTCGACTGGGCCTGGGCGCTGGTGCACATGCACGACGACCTGCGCCGGATGTACGGGGAGGACTTCTACGAACACGGCGTCGTGCACCCGATCTCGCACACCCTCGACCTCGCCTACGCCTGCCACTGCACCGCCAGCGTCGCCAGGGCGCTGCACGACGTCCGGCTCGCCGACGACCTCGAGGCGCGCAGCCGCCTGTGGTCCAACGCGTTCGACCCGGCCACCGGTCTGCTGTACGACTCGTCGTTCTACGAGGGCGGCAAGTGGAACTACTCGTTCCGGCTCCTGCACGACATGGCCGCGCGGATCGAGATGGTCGGTGGCGCCGAGGCGTTCGTCGCGATGCTCGACGCGTTCTTCGGCTACGGCGCGCGGCCCGTGACACAGCTCGGCCGGCGGCCCGACCCGGCGGAGATGCGGGCCGGCTTCGCGCTGAACCGGTTCGAGGGGCTGAACAACGAGCCGGACATGGAAGCGCCGTGGTCCTACCACTACGCGGGCCGGCCGGACCGCACGGCCGAGGTCGTGCACGCCGCGCTGACCTGGCAGTTCGGCACCGGCCCCGGTGGGCTGCCCGGCAACGACGACTCCGGCGGCCTGAGCTCCTGGTACGTGTGGGCCTCGCTCGGGCTGTTCCCGGTCGCCGGGCAGAGCATGTTCCTGGTCAACGCACCCGCCTTCCGGCGTGCCACCCTGCACGTCGGCGACCGCGACTTCGTCGTGGAGACCCGGGGACACCGCGAGAACTCGATCAGCTCCGACGGGTTGGATGGCGTCCCGCCGCCGCAGTACGTGCAGTCGGCCCGGTTGAACGGGAAGCCGTTGGACGCGGCACACCTGAGCGCGGCCGCCGTGCACGCCGGCGGCCGGCTGCTCCTCGAGCTGGGCCCGCAACCCTCGGAGTGGGGGCACAAGGTCCTGCCGCCGTCGCTGTCCGACCCGCTCGGGAAGAGGGCCCGCACATGAGCAAGCGTCTCGTCATCGTGGTCCGGGCCGACCCGGTGATCTGCGGCCACTCCGGCGAGGCCCGCAACCTGGCGGAGGTCGCGCTCACCCGCGGCTTCTCCGACGTCAGGCTGCTGACCTGGCCCATCCCCGTGCTGCAGGCCGCCGGCCTGCCGCTCAAGCCGCTGGACCGGATCATGCCCTACAGCGCGGGCATCACCGTGGAGCGGCCCGACCCGGTCGGCGACTACCGGGTGCCCGACGGCCGGTACCTGGCCGGGCTCACCGGACGCCTGGTGGAGCTGCTCGCCGAGCGGATCCCGACCACCTGCCTGTCGATGTACCTGGCGCCGCACGACGCCGTCGTGCGCGACGCCGTCGACGCGGCCCGCGCCGCCGGCTACGCACCCGACGTCCACACCATCGCGAAGGCGGTGGGCTCGGACGTCACCAACGTGATCCGCTCGTGCCTGCGTGAGCGGCGGTTCGGGGCGGCCGTCGCGCTGTTCACCCGGTTCCTCACCAACGACCAGGTGATCGCCGTGTCGGAGTACACCCGCCAGGAGATCGTCGCCGCCGCCGAGGCCGTCGACGCGGAGTGCGGCACCCGGTTCGCCGACCAGTGCGTGCGCCGGCTTTCGGTCAGCTACCCGCCGATCGACACCGCGGCCTACGTCGACCTCGCCCCGGCGGCGGTCGACGCCGCGCTGCGCCGCCGCGGCCTGGAACGCGACGGCTACGTGCTGTTCCTGTCCCGGGTCACGCCGGCCAAGGGCGTCTACGATATCGTGAACGCGTTCGCCCGGTGCCGGGCCCGGTCCCGGGTGAAGCTCGCGATCGCGGGGACGGGCCCGGCGCTGGCGGATCTCAGGGCGCTCACCCGGCACGACGACCGGGTCGTGTTCCTGCCGGACGTGGAGGACGAGGAGAAGCCGCTGCTGATGAACGGCTGCGCCGCGTACGCGCTGCCGACCAAGCCCGAGCCGGACTTCGTCGAGACCTTCGGCATCGCCCTGACCGAGAAGATGCTCGCCGGCGGCGGTCCGGTCATCACGACCACCACCGGCGGGGTCGGCGAGGCGGTGGGCGACACGGCCATCATCGTGGCGGCCGGCGACGTCGCGGACATCGCCGCCGCGATCGACCGGGTGGTGCTCTCGATGTCCCCGGAGGAACGGCAGCTCATGGCGGACCGCGCCCGCGCGCACGCCATGGCCTTCGACCGGGTACGCGTGTTCGACGACCTCTTCGCGCCCGCCGACCCGCCCGTCGCCCTGACCGGCTGACCCTCCCCGGGAGGCCGGCGCCGGCCAGCGTCCGTCGGTATGTCCGTCAGTGTCCGTCGTCGTCCAGGGAGTGTCGCCACAGGTCCTCGTCGACCACGGCGTCGGCGATCTCGTGCAGCGGGCGGTCCCGCACGTAGGCGTGTGCCCGCAGCAGAACGAGCGCGTCCTCCCGGGACATCGCGTGCCGGGTGGCGAGCAGGTCGGCCGCCGCGGAGATGCGTGTGGTCACTGGTTCCCGGAGGCTGTCGTCGAGGTCGACGAGCTTGGCCATGAAGCCGGCCATGACGGCGGTGTGGCGGAGCTCGGCCGTCGACAGCTGTCCGGTGGTCCGGCGGTACAGGGTCAGCGTGCCGAGCGGGTTGCCGCGGGTGTCCGGTAACGGCACCGTGAAGACCGCGGCCAGGCCGTGCACCGCCGCCCTCCCGGTGAAGACCGGCCACCGGCTCCGCTTGCGGCGCACGTCCGGCGCGAGCACGGCGAGGCCGGACCGGACGACCTCCGGAACCGGCCCTTCGCCCAGGGTGTGCTGGTAGTCCTCGAGTTCCTCGGCCCACCGGTCGGTGGCCACCGTGGTGCCCAGCCCCCCGCACGTGATCGTCGCCGCCACCGCGTCGACGTGCACGTGCTGGCGGACCATCAGGCACGAGGTGCGGAGGCGGTCCCAGACGGTGTCGGTCTCCGGCCCTTCGAGCTCCAGTTGCCGCCAGAGGTCGTCGCCACGTCGTTCGTCCATGTTCTCTCTCCGCTCGCAAGTCCCCCGGTAGGGGTGGTTCGGAGCGGAGACGGGCGCGGATTGGCCCGAGTTCAGAAAAATCTCGGGGGCGGGGTCAGGTCACGGTGAACGTGTAGCGGTAGGGCCGCTGGATCGGCACGCTGTCCGCGCCCAGCGCGCCGCGCACGGCGCTGACCTCGACGGCGTAGGTGCCGGCCGGCAGTGGTGCGGTCGGCGTCCACGTCAGCACCCCAGGCGTCGGCTCGCGCACCGTGCCGGTGACCGCGGTGCCGCCGGCGCTGACGGCCACCGAGCCGGCGAAGTCCTGCCCCGCCGGGTCGACGTCCCGCTGGAACCGCACGGTCACCGACGCCGGCGCGGGTCCGGCCGAGCCGGCGTCGGGGGTGGTGGACACGACGACCGGGTCCCGCCACATGCGGGGTGCCTTGTGGACGTCCGGTACCGACGGGTCGTCCCAGGCGGTGGTCGTGTCGTCGACCAGCATCCTGCCCCCGGCGTCGCCGGCGACCGTGACGGCGCGGTTGTTCGTGCTGACGATCCCGCCCCACCACTCGACGGTGTCCCAGGTGCCGCGGGTGTACTTGTACTGCACCTCCGTGCCGTCGTCGACGGTCACGGTGGCCTCCCACACGCCACCGCCGCGGTCGGTCATGGCCAGCTTGCCCGGGTCCCACGGGCCCAGCTGGTCGATGTTCCCCGGCAGGTAGAGCGTGTCGCCGGGCGGGGTGCCCGGCGGCGCGAGGGTTCGGAAGGTCACCTGGACCGGGCGTGGCCGCACGGTGAGCACGGCGGGCAGGCTGACGGCTCGCCCGTCGGGGCGCACGTACCCGGCGTGACCCACCAGCTCGCTGTTGCGGGCGGGGCCGGGCGCGGTGACCTCGAAGGTCGCGGAGAAGCGTGCTCCCGGCGCCAGGCTGTCGGTCGTGGTCGGCGAGGTCGCCGTGACGGTCCAGCCGTCCGGCCGCGGCACCGAGACGGCGACGTCGGTGACCGCCCGCGGGCCGGAGTTGTGCACGGTGCCGACGACCCGGCTCGGCACGCCGGCGACGAGGCCGTCCGGTGCCTCCAGCGAGAAGTCGACGGCCGGGGCCGGCGGCACGGTCACCGCGCGCCCGTCGTGGCGCACGACCGCGCCGGCGCCACGCGGCACGGCCGGCACGTCCACGGTCAGCGTGCGGGTGGCGGGCTCGTAGCGGTAGTGCGCCGGGCGACCGTTCACCGTCACGTGCCGCGGCGCGGTGACGTCGACGAAGACGGCCGTGTACGCG
>NZ_JBJMIE010000315.1:0-18044 GCF_045807065.1 Actinophytocola sp.
AAACACTAACACTACACCAAGCTCTACCTAAAAATCCACAACGGCGCGTTCAACCTCGTCGCCGGCATCACCCCGGAGATGACGGACTGACCGTGATGTCGCCGGTCGTCCCTGACGGCCGGCGACATCACGGCGAGCGGACCACGTCCTGTCCCACCGATACGAAGATGGGCATCGGGGCAGGTGACGCGTTACAGTGGTCGACATGTTCGCCCCGAAGGTTGTCGCGGCGCGTTGGCTGTTGCTGTGCGCTCTCGCCTTCGGCGTTGTCGGGATGCACCATTTCGCGTTGATGTCCCACCATGGGGCCGAATCGGCGATGGTGTCCAGCACCACTGTGGCCACCCAGGCGCGCGACGACGAGCCGAACATGAAGTCGGTGATCATGCGAATGGCCTCTACGGAGGACTGCTGCCGTGATCACGCTCCCACCGGCACACACAACCCGCTCCACCTCTGCCTGGCGGTTCTCGCCGCAGGGCTCGCGCTTGGCACGCTGCTTGCCCGCCGGCGCCGGTCCGACCAGGACAGTGGCCTGCCGTCAGGGCCGGCCCCGGTACGGAGACAACGACCGCCGAGTGGACCCCCGGACTCAACAGCGGTGCTGACCTCGTTGGGCGTGCTCCGACTGTGACAGACACACGGCCGCATTCAGCTCTCTGAGCTCGAATGCCGGCTGTCGCCTGCTCAGGTTCGTGAACGCACGTCCAACCGGCCCGGCCTGGCAGCCGGCCGCTGGTGCGCCTGCCCGCGTCTCGACGCTGCGGCAGCGCACCGACACCGCATGGAGACTCCCCCATGGCAACGCAAAACCAACACCGACACCCACTGACCGACCTTGCAAGGAAGATCGTCATTGTTGGTGGCGGCATCGCCGGGCTGCGCACCGCGGAAGCCCTCCGCCGCCACCGCTTCCAGGGGTCGCTCATCGGGTTCGGCGCCGAGCCGATCCCGCCCTATGATCGCCCTCAACTGTCCAAAGTGGCTCTTCGAGAGGCCACCTGGTCCGGCGGGGCGTTACCGTCCTCAGCACAGAGCTTCGTGTGGTTCCTCGGCATCGCGGCCGTGGGACTGAGCCTGGAGTGCCGGCGGATAGAACTCGACGACGGACGTCACGTCGACTTCGACGCCCTGGTCATCGCCACCGGCCGGCGGGCCGCGTCACTGCCCCACGCGCCAGAGGTCTTGCGGCTGCGGACAATGGCCGACGCGCAACGCCTACGGTCCGTCCTGTTCACGAAAACTGGGCATCTCGCGATCGTCGGCGCCGGACTCATCGGTAGCGAGGTCGCCAGCTCGGCACGGATCCTCGGCTGGGACGTGACCATCGTCGACGGCCTACCGAACCCGCTGGCAGAAACCCTTGGCACGACACCAGCCGCCTGGGCCTGGGACCAGCACCGCGAACACGATGTCCACCTGCGCTTCGGCATCCCGGTGACAGCCGTGCACCCCGCCGGCGGACACCAGCGAGTGGAACTCGCCGACGGCTCGACACTGGACGCGGATGTGGTGCTCACCGCCATCGGCACCACTCCCAACACGTTCTGGTTGGAAGGCACCGGCCTCGACACCACGGGCGGCGTCCGCACCAACGAGAACCAGCAAGCCCTCACCACCGCCGGCCACCCGGCGACGGACATCGTGGCAGTCGGCGACGTGGTGTCCCGCCCAGCCGGCGCCTGGCACCACTGGTCGACCGCCGCAGCCGACGCCCAACGCGCGGCGGCGGCCTTGCTCGGTCATCCCGAGCCCCCGTACGCACCGCCGACGTTCTCGACCGAGCTCTATACGCACGTGCTACACGTCGTCGGCCACCCACAGGGCACGGAGTCCACAACCAGACAAAACCCGGCCGCCTTCTGCCTGCGCTACCACGAGGAGGGCATGCTCGCGGGCGCGGTGTTGGTCAACCAGCCCGAACAACTTTCGGGTCTTCAGCGCGAACTCGCCGAACAGCGGATCGGTTCCCGGTCGTGACCCGCGAGCTGCCGTGTTCGTCAGCGCAGTCGGAGGACGTACCGACCGCTGTTCATGTCCGAGGCGACGACAAGGCCCCGGTCCAGGGCCACTGCCGCCACTGCGGTCCCCGCGGCGTGTGCGGGGACGCCCGTAGCGTTGAAGAGCGCACCCGCAACCGGGTCGCTGGCGGGAGTCACCGTGCGATGTCTCGGCACCCCTGACGACGTCGGCGCCGCGCTGGCCGACAAGGCGACACTGGTGAACCTCTGGGCGTCCTGGTGCGTTCCGTGTGGGGAGAAGATGCCCGTCCTGGCAACCTACGCCGAGCGCCCAGGCTCGATCCCCGCGTTCGGCGTCAACTTCAAGGAGCCGGCGTCCGCCGGGCTGACGTTCATGGCCGAGATCGGCCTGTGCTACCCGTCCCTCTACGATGGCGACACAGAAGGTGAGGAGACCGTGCAGCAGGCGTTGCGTACACCACCTGTGCTTCCGGTGAACTACCTGGTCCGCCCCGACGGCATCGTCGAACGCGTCACCGACCCTCTGGTGTTCCGCAGCCCGCAGGAGATCCAGTCGATCGTCGACCGGCTCCTCGGCACCTCCTGGTAGACGACCATGCGATCGGACATGAGCAGGCGGACACGGCAGTTGCTGCTGATGTGTGCCCTCGCCCTGTCCGTCATCGGCATGCACCATGTCCCCTTGTCGCCGCACTGCACACCGCACGTGACCATGTCCGCCGGGACACATGCCGCGGGCACTGCGGTGTCCGAGACGATGATCCACGCCGTCGCGGCGGCGCCGGACGCTCAACCAAACAGCGACTCCGGCACGGGCCACGACATGCTGCACCTGTGCCTGGCCGTGTTGTGGGCGGCCGGCGGCTTGCTGCTCCTCGCCTGGCTGCTGGTCGCGGTCGGCGCCGGTGCACCCACCCCCGCCGCCACACTGCTGCTGTGGACACGACGTGTCTGGCGACCACCGGGCACGACGGGGAGATCCCTACTCGCGTCCCTCTGTGTGCTGCGGACATAGGAGATCACTCAGCGTGCATGTGTGAGCACGCGGTGATAATCCATTGTCAACTGACACGCAGAAGAGGACGACATTTCATGAGGAAGTACCTGTTGGGTATCGGCGTGGCCGCGGTCGTCGCGCTGGCCGCCGGCTGCAGCGGCAGTGACACGAGCGGTGGTTCAGGCAGTGACTTGTCCGGGATGGACCAGAGCCAGACGTCCACCGCGGCCGACAGTGCCGGCCAGGCCGAGCACAACGACCAGGACATCGCCTTCGCGCAGGGCATGATCCCGCATCACCAACAGGCCGTGGACATGGCCAAGATGGCCGCGGAGAAGGCCACCAACCCGAAGGTGAAGGACCTCGCCGGCCGGATCGAGGGCGCGCAGGACCCGGAGATCCAGCAGCTCACCGGGATGCTCGACGCGTGGAATGCGAGCATGCCCGGTATGTCGGGCATGCCGACCACCTCCGGCATGCCGGGCATGGACATGTCTGGTGACGGCATGATGACCGACGAGGAGATGGGGCAGCTCGAGCAGGCCAGTGGCGCGGACTTCGACCGCATGTGGGTGCAGATGATGATCAAGCACCACCAGGGTGCCGTGACCATGGCGAAGACCGAGCTGGAGCAGGGCAGCAACGCCGGCGCCAAGGCGCTGGCCCAGAAGATCGTGGACGCCCAGAAGTCGGAGATCACCGAGATGCAGGGGCTGTCGCTGTAGTGGTGGCCGAACGCCGTGTGGGGCATGCTCCCCATACGGCGTTCACCCTGCGTAGCATGAAGCACCTTGAGGAGGTGCCATGCAGGGTCTTGGTGAACTCGAAGCCGCCGTCATGAACGTGCTTTGGGACGCGGGCGAGCCGCTCAAGGTGCGGGACGTGCTGGAGCGGCTCGACACCGGCAAGCAACTGGCCTACACCACCGTGATGACCGTGCTGGACAACCTGCACCGCAAGCAGTGGGTCGAGCGCGAGCGGATCGGCAAGGCCTACGTGTACGAGGCCGCCTTCGGCCGCGAGGACGCTTCCGCGCAGGCACTGCGCGACGTGCTCGACTCCTCCCAGGATCCACACGCCGTCCTGCTGCGGTTCGTCGAGTCGGTGTCCGATGAGGAGACCGATCTCCTGCGTGCCGCGTTGCGCAAGAAGCGGATCCGGCGCCGGTGACCGCGGCCCTGGCACTGCTGGTCGGCGCGATCATCGCGGGCTGGCTCATCCCCGCTGTTCTCCACCGGGTGGACCTGCGGCGTCGTGATCCCCTGTGGCTGATCGTGGCCTGGCTGGTGTCGGCGGCCGGCGCACTGCTCGCGGCCACGGCCGGCGTGGTGCTGTTGCTGTTACCCGGCCACGTCCCGGGCGCTCCCCTGCTCGCCGTGGTGCACCGGTGCTGGTCGGCGGTCCAGCACGGCTCGCCACCCCGCGTCGAGGAGTTCGTCGGCCTGGTCGGCGTGGTGCTGCTGGTCGCGTTCACCGTCCGTCTGGCGGTCGTCTCCGTGCGCGGCCACCGGAAGCGGTGCAGCAAGCGCCAGGAGAACCTCGCGGTGTTGCGGCTGGTCGCACGACCGGTCACCAACCCGTCCGGCATCCTCTGGCTGGCACACGACGAGCCGCTGGCGTTCAGCATGGCCGGCCGGCCCGGCACGGTGGTGGCCACCGAAGGACTCACCCGGCACCTGGATCCCGCCGCGGTCGCGGCGGTGCTCGCCCACGAACGGGCCCACCTGAACGGGCGACACCACCTACTCGTTGCGATCGCCGACGCGATCCGCGTCACGCTGCCGTTCGTGCCGCTGTTCCGCCAGGCACCACGGGCGATCCGCGAGCTGGTGGAACTCGCCGCCGACATCGTGGCCGCGCGGGACTGTGGATCGGCCGCCGTCCGCACCGCCCTGCTGAAGGTGACCGGACACGGCACGCCGAGCACGTCCCTCGCGATGGCCCAGGACGCCGTGGACCTGCGCCTCGCCCGGCTCCAACATGATTCCCGGCCGCCCGGCAGACTGCGCCGGACCGTCTCCTGTGGACTGGCCGGTCTCACGGCGGCAGTCCTGCCGTTCCTCACCGGCACCGGACTCCTGCTCGGCATCGCGATCATCACCTGCCCACTGGGCGACTGAACCACCTCATCTACTAACTCGTATCGTAGATTCGTGAGAGCAGATCACCGTGCCCGCAGCGGTCGCGGCTTCCTCGTGCTGACCGCGGGCGCGGCAGCGGGTACCGCTGCGACCGGTCTGGCCGCGTGCGGCTCCCAAACGACAACCGCGCCGGCCCGGATCGGGCCGACCTCGCCGCAGGTCGCCGCCGCGGAACAGCGCCGGCGCGGTGCCAACACCGCGACCACGCCGGTGTCGCTCACGGCCGCCGAAGGCGCCTACGAGTTCACCGTGCCCGATGCCGGCACCTACTGGTTCCACCCCCACGTCGGCACCCAGTTGAACACCGGCCTGTACGCCCCGCTGATCGTGGAGGACCCAGCCGACGGCGCCGACTACGACACCGAACTGGTCGTGGTGCTCGACGACTGGCTGGACGGGTTCGGCCGCTCCCCCGACGACGTGCTGGCCGACCTGCGGGCGAACGGGACGCCGGGCATGAACGGCATGCCCGGCATGCCGTAGTCCGAGCTGCTCGGCGGCGATGTCGGTGACTTGACCTACCTCCGCATACTCGCCAACGGCCGTACTGCCACCGCGCCGAGGACGCATCCCGCGAAACCCGGCCAGCGCGTCCGGTTGCGGTTGATCAACGCCGGCTCGGACACCGCGTTCCGGGTGGGTGTGCCCGGGGTGCCGATGACCGTCACACACCGATGGCTTCCCGGTCGTCCCGCGGCAGGCGGACATCGTGTTGCTGGGTATGGGCGAATGAACCTCGGCGCGTTCGCCGTGGTCTGCGCACTCCCCCACGCCCGCACCCTCGCGGACTACACCGGGCTGCGCCGCCACCGCCCCTGGCTCGCGGTGAGCCTGGTCGTGTGCCTGCTCGGCCTCATCGGCACCCCGCCCACCGGCGTCTTCGCGGGCAAGCTCACCGTGTTCACCGCGGCCCTCGACGCCCGCCTCGGCTGGCTCGCCGTCATCGCCGCGATCAACACCGTCGCCAGCGTCTTCTACTACCTGCGTGGGTCACTCCGGCACTGCGCACCGATCAGGCACTCGCCGAGCCGGACCGCCCCGCCACCATCACCGCCTACGTCGCCGCACCGGTGTCCATCGCCGTCGGCCTGCTCGCCGGTACGGCACTCGCCCTTGCCGGGATCCTCACCCCCTAACCTGAAAGGAGCTCATGCGACACCTGGCCCCGCTCACTCCCTCCGACGCGCTCGAGAAGTCACGGGAACTGCTCGACGGCACATAGAGCTGGATCGGCTGCCAGACCTGCATGGCCGCCCACGTCGCCGACGCGAAGACGCCGGACTCAGCGATACCGCCATCGCCATGGCACGCGACGCCACCGAGACCGACCAATGGGGAGGCGGCACTGCACGCCTTCGCCGTGCCGAGGAACCTACGGTTGCTGTTAGTACTACCTAACTTAGGGATTCTGTGACGACCGAGTCGGTCAATCGTGCACTTCAGCCCGTTTGTCCGCTCCCACCGGCTGATCGTCTGGTGACAGGATCGGGCGCGCGGTGCAGAATTCGGGAGGGCTTGTTCGCGTCGCAAACGGCGTCAGGGCCGCTGCATATCGCAGAGTCGTCATCGGGGAGGCGTGATGAGGCGGTACTGGTCAGCGCTCCTGGGAGGTCTGTTCAGCTTGGTGTTGCTGGGTTCCGCGGTTTCCGCGAGCCCGGCGGAACCGGATTCGGTGCGGCCGCCGACAGGAACGGTTCTGGACAATTTCACTTTTGTCGGTCATTCCGGACTCGATGGGTTCGGTGATTACGGCGATCTCTCGGCGCACGGCGATTTCGCCTATGTCGGCAGCCGGTGCGCCGCAGCACATCAGGGCGGCGCCGGCGTCCAGGTCGTCGACATCGCGCATCCCCAGCGCCCTCGGCTGGTGAGCAAGCTGCCCAACCCGGCCTTCACCCGGGCCGAGGACGTGACGGTGCTCGACGTGCGCACGCCCTCGTTCACCGGCACGCTCGCGGTGGTCGGCATCCAGGCCTGCTTTGGCAGCGGCCACGAGCAGGAGGTCGTGCCCGGTGTCCGCCTCTTCGACGTGACCAACCCGGTGCACCCGGCCCTGCTCGGACACTGGGACCTGCCGCAGGGCACCATCGGCTGCCACGAGATCGACGCCGTGCAGCGCGCCGACGGCACGGTGCTCATCGCCTGCGCCCGCAACCTGGTCGACCACCAGAACAACAACGGAACGACCGCACTGCACCTGATCGACGCCACCAACCCGGCCAGCCCGTCGACGCTGACCGACTGGTCCCTCAACCTCGACCCCACCCAGGGCGTGGGTTGCTCAGCCACCCAGTTCGCGCACAGCGCCCGCTTCGAAGACGGCGGTAACACGGTTTACGTGTCGTACTGGGACCACGGCACCGTCCGCCTCGACATCACCACACCCGCCACGCCCACGGTCGTCAGCGACACCAAGATCACCCCGCCGGACGAGGACGGCGACAACCACTCGATGACCTTGGCCAACAACGGCAAGTGGCTGATCATCAACACCGAGGACACCTCACCGGAGGACTGTCCCGGAGAGTCCGCGTACGGCGGCTGGGGCGAGATCCACGTTTACGACAACACCAATCCGGCGCAGCCGACGTTCCTCGGCACGTTCTCCACCAGCGACAGCCGCTCGACCCGCACCGACGGGGAGTTCACCGACCACAACACCGAAGTCGCCCCGAACGGCCAGTTCTTCTCCTCCTGGTACTCCGACGGCATCGTGTGGTGGACGATGACCGACCACGGCGTCAGCACCCAACGCGGCCAGTTCACACCACCGCCGACCAACGGATCACCGCCCCTGGTCTGGGGTGTGTACATCGACACCACCCACCACCTGATCCTCGCCAGCGACATCCACAGTGGGCTGTGGATCGCCAAACCCGACAAGCCCGACACCCTCTGACTAACCGGAAGGCAGCCGAATGCGCCGCTCACGCCTGTTCGTGTCGCTGATCGCCGCGTGCGGCATGGCGACCAGCAGCACCACCGCCCACGCCGAGGCTGCCGACGGGCCACCGACCGGCCCGGTCGACGCGCAGAACGTGACCTGGCTGACACACACCGACACCCCGTCCTCAGTGACCGGGCTGGCGTTCATCGACTACCCCGGACGCCACGACTCCGACGTGATGTTCGGCAACGGCCCCTTCGGCCTACGCGCATGGTCACTCGCCGATCCCCGGCACCCCCAGCAGATCGGCGACCTCCCCGCCTCCGTGCTGGCGCTGCCCGGAGACGATGTGAGCAAGGGCTTCTGGGAAGGCGAACACCTGCAGGTCGACCCGCGGCGCAAGCTCGTCTTCGTCACCCGAGATCCCCGAGCCTTCGGTGGCGACAAGCAAACCGGCACCTCTGGCATCTACCTCGTCGATGCCCACGATCCGCGACACCTGCGGCTGATCGGCTTCCACGAGGAACCCGGCGGCCACACCTCGCAGTGCATCAACGACTGCCACTACCTCTGGAGCGGCGGCCCCTCCCACACCGGCACCGGAGACCAGCCGCCGGACTGGCAGGGCCAACCCTCCTGGGTCACCGACGTGAGCCAGCCCAACCACCCCTACACCTTCCCCACACCGGTGGACCTGCACCGCAACGACGGCGTCACCGACTACGTGCACAACACTGACGTCGACGCCGCCGGAGTGGCCTGGACCTCCGGCGCCGGGGGTGTACGCGGTTACTGGACCACGGGAGCGCACTTCGACCCGGTCCAGGGCCGGGTCCGGTTCGCCACCGCGGTCGACCCGATCCCTTATGCGGGCGGGAAAATCATCAGCCCGAACGACCCCGTGTACACCTTCGACCACAACGCCTGGCACCCGCTGCGCTCCATCGGCGGTTTCGCGCCAGGGGAACTGCTGTTCGTCACCGACGAGGACTTCGGCGACACCTGCACCGACTCGGGACGGCTGCTGATCGTCTCGCTGAAAGGCAGCTACGGCGGCGAAGGATGGCGCTCCACACCGGACCATCCCTTCCGGCTCACCGTCGTCGGCGACTGGGGACCGGTCGGCAGTCCAGGCGAGCAACCCAACGCCGACTGCTCCGCGCACTTCTTCGCACCCCTGCCCGGAGTCGGCGACGGCAACATCCTCGTCCAGGCCTTCTACGGCCAGGGCACCAAGTTCATCGACTTCTCCAACCCCCGCCATCCAGTACAGGTCGGCTACTTCTTCCCGAAAGACAGCGAAGCAGCCGTCCCCGCCTACCACGACGGACTCGTCTACGCCGCCCAGTACTCCGACGGCATCGACGTCCTGCGCTTCACCCCACCAGGGAGGTAACACCTGCCATACCCACAAGGAACGAACGGCGACACTCCTTCTGATCGTCAGCAGGCGCAGCGGTCCAGGCGGGCTGCGTCGCCGAGGGTTGAGTTGCCTTCCAGGAACCGGAGCCTGGCGACCTCACGGGCGTGGGGTCCGGTGTAGGCGAGGATGTAGAGGCCGTTGCGGACATCGACCACGTAAACAAGTCCGTTGTGGATGATCGGGTAGCTCCACGTCACCACTTCTCCAGACGTCGACCCCACCCAGGCGCCACGATCCGCACCGGTGACACCATCACGATCATCACCTGGGCGTCGTGAACCGAATCCGAATCCTGGTACCCACAGCGGCTCCGACCGGAACACCTATCCCAAGCCACCGATCAACCTGACCCAACAACTCGACGCCGGCGACTACCGGGTCGTCAGCCGGAACCGGCCCTGCACAGACGTTTGCCCGAGCAGCGGCGAGAAGGGGCTCGGCCCGCTCAGCCAGGTCTGCGGCGCCCCGGTGGCGGTCGCCGAAGGAACCCGGGTGTCAGCCACGGTGGTCATCGGGGCCGATGGCACCTGCCCGGTCCGAGTCGGCTAACTGATCCAGCCCGAATCCATGTTACCTGTGATCTGCCATTGTCCGTCCCGATAGGACAAGCGATACGTCATACCGCGGCTGTTGAGTCCACCCTTGCGCACCGCCAGCGGAACCTCGGCGGTTCCGCCGGAGAACCGCGCCTGTCCGAGCATCGTCAACACGCCACCGTTCACCGTCTCCAGATCCGGACCCGTCACCTCGGCCGCCGTGCGCACGAACTCCACCCGGGAGAACGACCTGAGTGCGGCAGTGAGATCGTCACGCACGGCAGCCGGGATGGGCTTGTCGCAGTCGGTGTCCACCGGAGGTTCGGTCATCACGTCCGGACAGGTTCGCTCCAGCACATAGACCACCGGCACCTTCCCTGGGCCGTTCACCTGCTCGGCCAGCTTACGGATCGCGACTCCATAACCCGAGCCCGCACTTCCACCGGGATTTTCGGCCGTACTGCCGGCCGCAGCGGGCGTGCCCGAAGGACCGACCGGATCCTGGCCGGGCATCAACACCCACACGACGGCGGCCAACGCGACCGCGGCCACCCCCACGACCAGCACAACCACCCAACGACGCGTCTGTTGCATGTCTCCCATGGACTCTGGACGGAACGCGGGACACTCTCGTTGCACGGAAGACACAAAGACTCGTTCAAATGACGCAGTTCGGATCGCGCGACCCAACGAAGGAGCGCAACCGGAGGTATGTGTGTGGGGCGTATACGATCCAGCGGTCGCTGGCCACGTGGGCGGCTAGGACGAGCACCCCGCCCGGCCGCAGCACCCGGTGCATCTCGGGTGACGGCGCGACGCTCGTCGGGGATGTTGCACAGCGAGAACGTGCACACGACCGTGTCGAACGACGCGTCCGGGAACGTCAACTCGTGCGCGTTGTCTTCCCGCAGCTCGACATCGCGGCCGAGGTCGTCGGCCCGGTCGCGGGCAATGGCGAGCATGGCCGGGCTGAGATCGATCCCCGTGAGTCGCACACCGTCCGAGTAGAAGGACAGGTTGCGTCCGGTGCCCACGGCGACCTCCAACACCTCGCCGCTGGCATGCCCGCACGCCCAGGCGCGAGCGTCACCGAAGAAGGTCGGTGTCGGGCACGAACTGCGCACGCAGCCTCGGGTGACTGGGGTTGGCGGAGTGCGCGGCGACGACTCCGAGGGAGTACCAGGAGAAGAACGTGGTGTTGTCGCGGACTTTCGGGTCGTGCATCGTGTCGTTCTCGAAGCCTTCGACGCTGAACGTGGCCAGTTGCCGAGGTTGGGACGGACGGGAGATGTCGTAGTAGACGGGCAGACCGGCCTCGGTCTCGTGGGTCTCGACCAGGAGCGTGCCGCCACGGGTGACGAAGCTTGAGTGGGTGGCACCTTGCGTCGCGGTGGTCTTGCCGAGGAAACGCGGCCGGGACGGGGTTGGAGATGTCCAGCAGCACGGTGCCCAGGTCCCAGTAGGACTGGGTCGCTCGACGCGGGTTGTCGTCGACACGCACAGAGTGGACGAAGTTGTCCTTGCCGTCGGCGTTGGGTTTGATGCCCAGTTCCTTGCAGGTCGTAGACGCGGACACCCTCAGACAGGCAACCTTGGCCGATCCAGCTACCCCAGGTAGGCGAAACCCTCGAACGCATACACATCGGCATTGCTGCCGGTACCCGGGTTGACCTGCCACAGCAGTTCGAAACCCGTGTTCTTCCCGACGGAGCCGGGCACCGTCGGGATCTCGCCCCATCGTGTGCTGGCGCCACACCGCCCGGCATCATCAACGCCGCGGCGAGGACAACGACACTTACACGTCGGATCAGTCCGCGCATCACCATGTCCTACCCCCAAGCAGTCGGTGATGCGCGCTCACTGTGGAGGCTGACCTGGAGACTACTACCGACATTAGGAGCAATGGTCACCGGTGCGACGGCTGAAGCTGCGCCAGCGTGGCCGCGATGAGGTGTCGGATCGCGGCAGTGGAAGAGTGCCCGCCGGCTGTGGACAGGGTGCGGAGGCAGTGTTCGGCGAGTTCGTCCGGTGTGACGTCATCGCGGATCTCACCGCTCCTGGCGCCCTCAGAGATCAGGACGCGGATCTGGTCGTGAAGCTGCCGCCGTGCGTCGACAAGGCCCTCACCGCGGTGCAAGGACGCGCCACGCTCCGTGGCGTGGTGCTCGTGCGTTTGATGGACGATCGCCGCATAGGCGCGCAATACGGCGCCCAACCGCTGCATGACCGCCCCCGATTGCTCGGCGACATCGTCGAGGTAGGCGAGGTGGTTGGCGATCTGACGGTCGTGCCACGCTCGCATGATCGCTTCGAGGTCCGAGAAGTGCGTGTACAGTCGGGCCTTCGCCATTCCGGCCTTCGCCGCGATCGCCGGCATGGTCACCGCGTTGAGCCCATGCTCGGCGACGACAGCTGCCGTGGCGTCCAGGATCGCCTCGCGTATGTCACGCCTGTGCGTTTCGACGCTCTCGGCCCATGACCTGTGCACCTTGTTCACGGCCCCTTTCTGTTGGTACCGCTGATGGATTGTAGTCAGCCGCAGCAAGACCGGAGGGCCATGCACACCTCGAGCATGAGCAGGCCGTAGCCGACGATCAGCGCGAGCCCGGGGAGGCTGGTAAGCACCACGGCAGACCGCATTGAGGTGCGAGACACCGGACGCCGGCCCGTTTCCAGCTGGGTCACCCTTGCCGCCAGCAAAGCCGGGCCGCCCATCGTGGCCAGCGCGGTCCTCGCGGCCTGTTCGGGGGCACCCGTGGCCTTGAAGAGCGCGCCCGCGGCCGGCGACGCCGCCGCGACTCGATGGTCCGTGAGCCAGACCGCCAAACCGATGCCACGGCGACACTGGCGGCAGAGGGCGACAACACCGGCCACGGTCGCGCCACCCCAGAGCAGCACCATCAACGCCGCCAGCAAGACCTGCGCGAAACCCACCACGGGCGCCTCGCCCGCCACGAGCGTGGCCGCGGAGCCGCTGAGCATGATGATCCCGGATAACGCGGCCCACGCGAGCATGCCCAGCAGGGTCGCGTGACCGACCGCCCGAGTGCGCCTCATCAGGTCCCCCCGCCACCCATCAGTCGGCGCAGCCGTGCACGCAGCGCCGGGTCAGCGTCCGCCTGCTTGACGAAGTAGGCGATCGCGGCGTCGCCGTGGTCTCGCACGACGTCCCGCACCGCCAGCTCGGCGGCGTCGCTGACCGCCGCGCGGTAAGCGTAGCCGCGGCCCGCGGTCGTGCGAGTAGCCGCGCCTCGTTCGGCCAGCCGGGACAGCACCGTCATCACCGTCGTGTACGCCAGCGGTTCGGCACGCCCGTCGTTGAGCCGGTCGAGCACCGCCCGCACCGGCAACGACTCACCGGCAGCCCACAGCACCTCCATCACCTCCGCTCCCAGAGGTCCGAGGAGCTTGCCGATCCCGTTGCCGTCCGTAACCATCAACAGCATTATCTACTACACGCGGATCGTAGGCCACAATTACACCAACCAGCCGGCAAGCAAACGCGAGAGGCTGAGCAGGCCCCCTGCGGGACCCACCCAGCCAGATGCGGCAGCCGGCGAGGGGGCGTAACGGCATGCTCGCACGGTAGCTCGCCCGCCAGGGGATGCGCTGGCGGGGCGAACGCGGTGCACTTCGCGCCCCGCCCGGCGGAGTTCATCGGCGTCGATGTCAACGGCCGAGAGCCTGCGCGAGTGCGAGCGGCAGGTGAAGGCCCCCTGCGACACACGGCGGAGGGGTCGTTGCAACACCGTTGATCAACTGGCGGTGAGGCAGCTGCCTGCGAGGGCGACGTGGCTCGACTCGTGGTAAGGGTCGGACTCCTCCTCGAAGGAGGCCTCCCGGAACTCGTCGGGATTGGACCGAGACGACGTCCTGCTCGGTCAACAATGTGACAGCCATGTGGATCTCCTCACGTCGACGTGTTCGGGGTTCGTCCTGCAGCAGAACCGACAGCCGCATTCCCCTCCGGTGCGCCAAAGGTGCGGGTGTCCGCTTCAGGTTTCCTTCAGGTCACCGTCTCGACCTCGCCGATCACACGCGTCCACAGCGAACGGTCCACCACGACCGAGTTCTCGTTCTAGATTGGACCCGTGACCACAGCACGAATGGAGACCGTCGGCACCGGGCGTGGCGGCGGCGAGCACGAGTACTCGCGCAACGAGGGCACCCCGACCCGGGAGGCGCCGGAGCAGGTCGCCGGACAGGTCGAGGGCGGGGCGGCGACGGCGTGCGCGTCCGGCATGGGTGCGGTGGCGGCCACCGTGGACCCGCGGGACGTCGCCGACACCGACGCCACGCTCGCCGCCGTCGAGGCAGCCGCACGCCCGCGCACCAACCGCGTGCTCGCGGACGCCACGCCGGACGGGATGGCGGCGTTTCTCGCCGTGCGCGCCATGGCGCTGCGCCGCCGGCCTGCGCGGGAGTCGGCCGGGGTGCTGGCGGAACGGCTGGAGCAGCACCCGGAGCTGGCCCGCGTCCGGTACCCGGGCCTGCCGACCGGCCCCGACCACGAGCGGGCGGCGGCGCGGCTGCCCGGGTTCGGGGCGAAGCTGTCGTTCGAGGTCGCGGGCGGTGCCGGGGCCGACGAGCACGTGCCGCCGTCATTGCTGCGGCTGTCCGTGGGCTGCGCGCACGTCGAGGACCTGGGGGCGGATGTCGATGCCGAACTCACCCGCTGACCGGACCCGTCTCGTCGTCATCCTGTTCGACGGGGCGTCGCTCGGCATCATGTCGTTCGCGTTCGGGGTGTTCGACCTGGCCGTGCACTACGGCGCCATGCCGGAGCTGGACGTCCGGGTGGTGGCGGGCGAGCCGGACGCGGTGATGGGTGGCGGTGGCCTCGCCACGGCGCTGCCCCACGACCTCGCCGCCATCGAAGCGGCGGACCTGATCATCGTGCCGAACTGGCGGTCGCCGACGCAGCGGCCACCGGAGCCGGTGCTGGAGGCGCTGCGGTACACCCACGCGCGGGGCGGCCGGATCGCGGGCCTGTGCAGTGGCGCGTTCGTGCTGGCCGAGGCCGGGCTGCTCGACGACCGGCCGGCGACCACGCACTGGGCCATGGCCCCGCTGCTGGCGGAGCGGTTCCCGAAGGTCAAGGTGCAGGAGGCCGTGCTGTTCGTCGACGACGGTGACATCCTCACCGCGGGCGGCGGCGCGGCCGGCTTGGACCTCGGCCTGCACCTGATCCGGGTGCTGCGGGGCGCGGAGGTCGCGAACCGGCTGGCTCGCGCCATGGTCGTGCCGCCACACCGGTCGGGCGGGCAGGCGCAGTACATCGAGTCCCCGGTGCCCGAGCCGGACGTGTCGGACCCGGTCGGATCGGCCATGGACTGGGCGCTGTCCAGGCTCGACCAGGTGCTGCCGGTCGACGAGCTGGCACGGCAGGCGAACATGAGCAGGCGCAACTTCGACCGCCGCTTCCGCGAGACCACCGGCGCCGCCCCCGCCACCTGGCTCACGCACCAGCGGGTGATCCACGCGCAGCGGCTGCTCGAGTCGACCGGCCTGCCGGTGGACGTGGTGGCCCGGCAGTGCGGGTTCACCTCGGCCGCGGCGCTGCGCCCGCACTTCCGGCGGATCGCGGGTGTCGCGCCGGCCGCGTACCGGGAGACGTTCGGCTGGAAACCGACGTAGGTTGGCGTGATCGCCGCTCACCGCCAGTGCGCGGGCCGCGGAATGCTCTGGGTATGAGCGATTTCCGTCCTTCCCGCAGGGCTCTGTTCGGCTTCGGCGCGTCGACCGCGGCACTGGCGGCGATCGGCACCGGTGGCACTGCCGCGGCGGCCCCCGGCCCGTCCGACGCCGTGTTGGCCGCGTCGCTGGGCCTGCGCACCGGGCAGGCCGCCGGACTGCGCTACGTCACGGGTGGCCGCGGTGAGCCCCTGGTGCTGCTGCCAGGCTGGCCGCAGACCTGGTGGGAGTTCCACAAGATCCTGCCCGCGCTCACGCGGCGGTACCGGGTGATCGCGGTCGACCTGCCCCGGAACACCGCGGGCGACAAGAAGTCGATGGCGGCGGCCGTGCACGGCCTCGTCACGGCGCTTGGGCTGTCGTCGGTGCACATAGCGGGCCACGACATCGGCGCGATGGTCGCGTTCTCGTACGCCGCCAACCACCGCGCGGCGACGAAGACGGTGACGGTCATCGACGTGCCACACCCCGACGAGAGCCTGTACCAGATCCCGCTGCTCATGCCGCCTGGCACGGTGTACCCGTGGTGGTTCGCGTTCAACCAGGTGCAGGGGCTGCCGGAGCAGCTGCTGGCGGGCCGGCCCCGGTACCTGGTCGACTACCTGTGCTCGTTGTTGCTCGTCGACCAGTCCGCCATCGGCGACCGGGACCGCGCGGTGTACGCCGCCGCGTACGCGACCCCGACCGCGATCCGCGCCGGAAACGCCTGGTACCAGGGCTTCCACCAGGACATCGAGGACCAGAAGGCGTACGGCACGATCACCGCACCGATGTTGGGGATCGCGTCGCTCGCCAGCCCGTACCTGGAGCAGGCCCTGACCGCGCGGGGCAGCGATGTGCGCGTGGTGAACGTCCCGTCCTCCGGGCACTTCGTCCCGGAGGAGGCCCCGGCCGCCGTGGTAGACGCGGTCACCGCTCTGATCGGTTAAGTGTCACCGCACGGCGATCGCGGAACAGGCCGACCTGGTGCGCAGCCGGTTAGGCTCTACTCCGCCGAGCCGCCAACACACTCGCCGACGCCGAGTCTGGAATAGCCCACCTCCACGACATCACCCTCGCCGGTTAACCGAATACCGTCGACCCCATCGGAAGATCAATTTACGCGACAGCGCTTAGGTCGGGTGGCGCAGGGGAATCTCACCCCTGGGCTCCCACAGATCCGGGCGTAACAGTCTCCCGTTACCCGGCTCCTGTCGTCCTGGTCACCAGGCGGTGTGGACCCATGCCCAATGGGCGAAGGCCCTGGGGTACTGGCGGGTGATGCGTCGCCAGCAGGCCAGGGCCTTGTGGAGGGGTCGCAGTCGTTTGTATTTCTTGCGGATCCAGCGGATCAAGTAGGCGTTGATGCGGGCGAGAAGCGGACACAGTGCGGTGCGGTAGAACGCTCCGTAGTATTGGATCCAGCCCCGCACGATCGGGTTGATCTGTCGTGCGAGTTCGGCGAAGCTGTGCCTGGTTCTGCGGTGCAGCCACCATCGGCGCACTTCACCGCTGATCTTCTTGAGGGCGTCCTTGCTGATCGCGGGCAGGAAGCTGGTGAACTTCTTCCCCGTCCTGCTACGTGCCTTGCGGCGCGGAAGGTGAACCCCAGGAAGGTGAACGACGAGCCGCATAGAGGAGTCCTCCACAATCCGGGGGGAAGCTCAACAGCGATGTTGACCTGAGGTTTTGTGGCACCCTTCAGTGATCATTCTGCTTGTCCACTTCCGCATGGTGGGCGCGTTGATTTCAAGCCTCCCTCGGTGGCATGTCCGGACGTCAGCTCGAACGACCGCAACGCGGCACGAGCGTGCGTTCGCAGCCACCCGCCTCCGCGGAATGAGTTCGGTACCGCCGTGGCCGCCGAGACGTCACCAAGCGGGAAGTCGGTGCCCACGTTGGCCCCACTCGGGGTGGAGCAGGGCGACACCCGGTTCCATCGCCGTCTCCATACTCACCACCGTGGGCAACGGCTCGATGTCGACGTCGACCAAGGCAGCGGCGTCGTGCGCGCCTCCGTGGTCTCGGCCACCACCACCGCGGTCGGCTGTCCGACGTAGCGCACGGTGTCATCCAGCACCGGGAAATGTTTCGGCCGGTCAGGCCCCAGGCCGGCGCACGACAGTTCCGCTCCACGCGCGTGGTCGACCGTGATGACGTCCACGACGCCGGTCGCGGCCCGCACCTTCTCGACATCGCAACCGCGTACGCGACCGTGGGGAACCTCGCGGCGAAGCACCACCGCGTGCGCTGAGCCCGGCGACGAACCGCCCTCCGGCCGATGATGAGCCGGGCATCCTCCCGCCTCGGCGCCGGTGACCCGACGTGCCTGTGCTTCTCTGCTGACATCGGCCATCTCCCCATGTGGGAATGCCCTCGGCTCCATCCGACTCTGGACGACGCCG
>NZ_JBJMIE010000316.1:0-14641 GCF_045807065.1 Actinophytocola sp.
CAAGGGTTGCGGTGGAACGGGATGGGAGTGGGTGTTTGGGGTGGGTCGGCCGGGGGATGAAGGGTGTTCCGGGGCGGTAGTTGGTGCGCGTGAGGTGGGAGCCGTACAAACGTTGCCGCAGGCCAGGAGCCGGTGTTCGGTGCGGGTCGGCCGGGAGGATGGAGATGTTCCCAGGTGATAGTTGGTGGCGTCAGGTGATGGCGTGTGCCACTGGTGACGGGCCGTTGGTGCGGCGACGGGCCGTTTGGTGCGGCGGCGGGTCAGAGTTGGCGCTCGAAGCACACTGACAGGGTTGAGCCGACGTAGTTGCCGAAGAGGGGGATCTCTCGGTAGCCCTCGCGGCGGTAGAAGCGTTGGGCGTCCGGTTGTTCCGTGCCCGTTTCCAGGCGGAGGGTGTGCCATCCCCGCTTGGTGGCGGCGGTTTCCAGGGCTCGGAGTATGTCCGTTGCTACTCCGGTGCCGCGCTTCTCCGGCACGACGTACATCCGCTTGATCTCCGCCGACGTGGGGTCCAGGCGGCGGAGGGCGCCGCAGGCTATGGCCTCGCCCGTCGTGGGATCGACCGCTACCAGGAAGAGGTCCGTGTCGGTGGCGGACGGTGGGGGGCCGGGCTCGTGGTCGTTCGTGCCGTAGCGGGCGTCGAGTTCTTCGCGTTGTTGGCGGCGGAGGGCGGCGCCGGTCGGGTCGTCCCACGGGCGTTGCTCGATCGTCCACTGCATAAGGGGGTTCCTCTCGTAACGTCCGGGCGCCTCAACTGGCGATGCTCGGCGGCGCTCTCGTCGCCTTCGGGCTCAGTCGACGGGCGGGTCGGTGTGGCTGGTTGGGGCGGTCGGGGCGGTCAGGCGATCGCGGCGGCGATCGCGCGGACGGCGGTGCGCAGGTCGTGGCCTGACGGGACGCTGTCCGGATCCACCAGCCACTGGGTTGCCAGGCCGCCGACCAACGCGTGGAACACCGCGCCCGTCGCCTCGCCAGGAATGCCGAACAGGTCGGCCAGGCCCGCCCTCGCCTGGCGGTTGGCCTCCGCGAACGCCGCCTTCAGCTCCGGCTTCTGGTCCAGGAACGCCAGCAGCTCGAACTGCACCGCCCACAGCCGCTGGTTTGCGGCGAACGACCTGATCACCTGTGTCCACATCTCCTCGAAGCGTTCCGCCGCGCTCGCCTCCGGGCGTGCCGACAGTGCCTCGCCCAGGTCGTTGCCCCACTCGGCCAGTGCCTGGTACAGCGCCGCGTTCAGCAGCTCGTCCTTCGTGCCGTAGTGGTAGCCGATGGCGGCCAAGCTCACGCCCGCCGCCGACGCGATGTCACGGGCGGTCGTGCGCGTGTAGCCCTTCTCGTACAGGCACCGCAGCGCGCCGGTCAGGAGGTCTTCTCGGTTACCCATGGCACAACTGTACAACACAAATGTCTTGTACAACTGTCTGACACATGTGTACTGTCAGCGGCAACGAAGGGAGCAAGACCATGAAGAAGGTCCTCATCTCCGGCGCCGGCGTCGCGGGTATCAGCCTCGCCTACTGGTTGCGCCGCAACGGGTTCACACCGACCGTGGTCGAGCGGTCGCGGGGCATCCGTGACGGCGGGTACAAGGTCGACATCCGCGGGGCGGCCGTCGACGTGGTCGAGCGCATGAGGGTGCTCGACCAGATCCGCGAGCGGGTCACCGACGTGCGGGCCGGGTCGGTCGTCGACGGCAAGGGGCGGCGGGTCGCGAGCATGAACGGGGACACCTTCGGCGGCCGCGCGCACGGCGACGCCGAGATCCTGCGCGGTGACCTGCTCCGGCTGCTGTTCGAGGCCACCGACGGCGTCGAGTACCTGTGGGGTGACGAGATCGCCGACCTCTGCCAGACCGGGGACGACGTCGAGGTCACCTTCGCCAGTGGCGCCACTCGCAGGTTCGACCTGGTCGTCGGGGCCGACGGGCTGCGGTCGAACACCCGGGAGAAAGTCTTCGCGGACGACGCCATCAGGGATCTCGGCTACCGCGTGTCGATCTTCGACGTGCCCAACCACCTGGGGCTGGACCGCGAGGAGCTGACCTACGTGAGCCCCGGCCGCACCGTCCTCGTGTACTCGACCGCCCAGGACACCGGCGCCAAGGCGATGTTCCTGTTCGCCGACGACGCGCCCGTGCCGGCGGACCCGCGGCAGTACCTCGCCGACCGCTACCGGGGCGAGGGCTGGGAGGTGGCGACCCTGCTCGAGCACATGGGTGACGACTTCTACCTCGACACGCTCAGCCAGGTGCACCTCGACCGCTGGTCGAACGGCCGGATCGCGCTGGTCGGCGACGCCGCCTACTGCGCGTCCGTCGCCTCCGGGCAGGGCACCAGCCTCGCGCTGGTCGGCGCCTACGTGCTGGCCGGCGAACTCGCGGCCGCCCAGAACCACGAGCAGGGCTTCGCCGGCTACGAGACCGAGATGCGTGAGTTCGTCACCGCCAACCAGAAGCTCGGGCCGGCGAACATCAAGCGGATGGTGCTGGCCAGCAAGGCGCAGGTCAGGCTGTCGATGGTGTTCCTGTCGCTGCTGTCGAAGCTGCCGGGCAAGGACCGGATCATCGGCCAGGCGATGAAACCGCTCCACCGTGCCGCAACCGTGATCTCGTTGAAGGACTATCCCGTGCGATGCTCCCGGGCATGATCGAACCCCGTAGCCGGTGGTCCATGATCGCGGTGTTCGCACTGCTGGGGGCCGTCACGCAGGTCCTCTGGGTCACCTACGCGCCGGTCACCGACGCGGCCGGCCGCTACTACGGCGTCTCCGACGGGGCCGTCGGCTGGCTTGCCAACGTCTTCCCCCTGCTCTACGTGCTGCTCGCGATCCCGGCCGGCATCGTGCTCGACCGGTGGTTCGGGGGTGGGCTGGCCGCCGGGGCACTGCTCGTCGCGGCCGGGGCGCTCATCCGGCTGGCCGGGGACAGCTACGCCGACGCGCTGGCCGGGCAGCTGGTCGTCGCGGTCGCGCAGCCGCTCGTGCTCAACGCGATCACCGCGGTCGCCGGCCGGTACCTCGCCGAGCGAGACCGGCCGACCGGCATCGCGATCGGGTCGGCCAGCACGTTCGCCGGGCTGATCATCGGGTTCGGGCTCGGGGCCGTGTTCACCGAGGACGTCCCCACGCTGCTGCTCGTCCAGGCCGGGCTGGCGGTGGTGGCCGCCGTCGCCGTGCTGGCCGTGCTGCGGACACCCGCCGAGCACAAGGTCGAGAAGCCGCCGGCCGGGCTCGGTGCGCTGCGGGTGGCGTGGAGCGACCCGTTCATCCGGACACTCTGCGCGCTGGTGTTCGTCCCGTTCGGGGTGTTCGTCGCGCTGTCGACGTTCGCGCAGCCGCTGCTCGAGCCGGCCGGCGTGTCGGAGTCGACCGCCGGGCTCATCCTCATCGCGAACGTCGTGGCCGGGGTGGTCGGGTGCGCGGTGGTGCCGATCTGGGCGAACCGGCACGGCCGCGAACTGGCCGTGCTGACCGTGTCCTTGCTGGTCACGGTCGTGGCGTGCGTCGTGCTGGCGGTCGCACCCGGGGTCGTGACGGGGTTCGTCGCGCTCACGCTGATCGGGTTCGGCCTGCTGCCGGCGCTGCCGATCGTGCTGGAGCTGACCGAGCGGCGGGCGAACAGCACCGAGAGCACGGCCGCCGGGCTGATGTGGCTGACCGGCAACCTCGGCGGCCTGGTCGTCGCCGCCGTCGTCGGGGTACTGGTGGACGACCCGACGCCCGCGTTCCTGCTGCTCGGGGTGTTGAGCCTGCTGACCCTGCCGCTGCTGCGGCTGTTCAGCCGGGTGAGTACGTCCTCGCCAGCGCTGCCACCGACGCCCTGACCCGCTCCCGCAGCTCGGCCGGCGCCAGGACCTCGATGTCCGCGCCGAAGCCGAGGATCAGCCGCAGCGCGTGATCCATCTTCTCGATCGGCAACGTCGCCGTGACCCAGCCGTCCCCGTCCGGAGGCGACGCCGTGTCCTCGACCGCCCGACGCACGCTGGGTTCGACCGCGTCCACCAGGCGTTCCCGCAGGTCGGGGGAGATGCGGACGGTTGCGGTGTCGACGTGCCGGCGGGCGTCGAAGTCGGCGAGGTAGGACGCCCAGTACGCGGCCAGGTCGAAGCCGGCCGGGCGTGGGAACGACTCGTCCAGCACGGTCAGGTCCCTGATCTGCGAGACGCGGTAGGTGCTGATCCGCTTGCCGGCCGCCACCAGGTACCAGCGGCCGGCCTTGAGCACCAGGCCGTAGGGATCAACCGTTCGAGTTACCTCGGTCGGGGCACGCCAGCGGTGGTAGTGGAGGTGCACGCGTCGCTCCCGCCAGACCGCGTCGGCCGCGGCCGCGAGCGCGGGGGTGTCGTCCGGTTCGGCGTACCAGCTGGGCGCGTCGAGGTGGAAGCGCTGCTGCACGCGGGTGGCGCGGTCACGCAGCTCGGGCGGCAGGGACGCGGTGAGCTTGAGCCACGCCGCGGCGACCTCGGCACCGAGGCCCAGCTCCCGCGCGGGACCCGGCAACCCGGTGAGGAACAGCGAGTCGGCCTCGTTCTCGGTCAGGCCGGTCAGCCGGGTGCGGTAGCCCTCGACGAGCCGGTAGCCGCCGGCGTGCCCGGCCTCGCCGTAGAGCGGGACGCCCGCCGCGCCCAGCGCCTCGACGTCGCGGTAGACCGTGCGGACGGAAACCTCCAGCTCGGCGGCCAGCTGCGCGGCGGTGAGGCGGCCCCTGGTCTGGAGCAGGAGCAGCAGCTGGACGATCCGGGAAGCACGCACGAACAATACTGACACTGGATGTCAGTGGAGTGCGCATAGCGTCCGCGCCATGAACAACTTCGACTGGCTCATCGGCACCTGGCAGACCAAGCAGCGGAAGCGGAAGCCGCTCCGCGGCAGTGACGAGTGGGAGAGCACGGGCGGCACGCTCACCTGCCACAACCTGTTCGACGGCGCCGCCAACGTGGACGAGGTGGACCTGCCGGGGTTCGGCTTCAAGGGCGTCTCGTTGCGCCTGCTGGACCCGACCACCCAGGAGTGGTCGATCTACTGGGTGAACTCCCGCAACGGACAGCTCGCGCTGCCCCCGGTCATCGGCCACTTCGAGAACGGCGTCGGCGAGTTCTTCAGCGACGAGGACTACGAGGGCCGGCCCGTCCGCGTCCGGTACCGGTGGTCGAACATCACGGAGAAGACGGCCCGCTGGGAGCAGGCCTTCTCCACCGACGGCGGCGAGACCTGGGAGACCAACTGGGAGTCGGACTTCTGGCGGTGAACGGTCCGTGAACCGGGCGAGGTCATCGGCGAACTCGCGTCCTGCCGTGCACGCCGTTCTGTCGCACGAGTGACAACGGGGTCAGCCACCTGCCGCCGTGCGGATGGCGGTGGCGATCGCCTCGTGGCCGGCCGGGGTCGGGTGCACGTCGGTGTGGGTGCAGAAGTACGTCAGCGTGCACACCTTCGCCACCGGCGTCGGGATGGAGCCGTACGCCGGGTCCTGGGTCAGCGCCGTCAGCGGGCCGTAGGCGCCGGTCGCGGCGGTGATGTCCGCGAACCGGGCGCCGACCCTGCCGTACTCGGCACGTAGCGCGGCGTTGAAGTTGCGGAACAGGGGCACGGACAGCCGCGCGAGGCTCTGGCCGTCCGGGAACTCGGCGGACACCCACGCGCCGAGGAACACGTCGGGGTAGGTCAGTCCCACGATCGGGGCGTCGCCGGCCGCCTTGCGCAGGGCGGGGAGGATGGCGGCCAGGTTGGTCCGGACGTCGGACACGGCCTGGGACGCGCACGCGACCGCCGCCGAGGCGTCCGCCGCGCGTGCGCACGGGGCCAGGTCGTTGCCGCCGATCACGACGGTCACCAGGCCCACCCGGCCCCGGTACGCACGCAGTGTGCGCACCGCCGCGTCGAGTTGGGTGCGGTCGCCCGGATCGGGGGCGTCGAGGGCTCGGTTGCCGGGAGCGCAACCGGGCTCCTCCCGTACCTGCGCGGAGGTGGCGCCACTGCACGCGAGGTTGATCAACCGCAGGTGGGACGCATCGGCCACGAGGTAGGCGAAGCCGGCCCGGGTCGGGCCGGCGGGGGCGCCCGCGTCGGCCGGTCGGTAGCCGGTCGCGTACGAGTCGCCCAACGACACGTACACGCGCTCGGCCGGCGGCCCGCTGCTGGTGGTGGACGTCGCCGTGGGACGGTCGACCGGCGCGGCGGTGCACCCGCCGAGCAGTACCACCAGCAGCACCACGATCAGCGGCACGTCAGTCCTCTCCGTGGGAGTGCGCCTCGTGCAGGGGCAGGCCGGCGAGGCGTCCGGCCACACCCCGCGCGAAGTTCGGGCAGTGGAACACGCCCTCCCGGTTGCCGCAGCGCAGCGCGTGGGCGAGCGCGGTCCGTGCCGCCTGCGCCTGGGCGATCCGTTCGTCCAGCTCGGCGAGCTTGCGTTCGTACAGCTCCCGCCAGGCGTCCACGCCGCCCGCGCGGGAGGCCATCAGCGTGCCCAGTTCGTCCAGCGTGAAACCGACGTCCCGCAGCGCCAGGATCATGCCGACCAGCCCGACGGCCGACGTGGGGTAGCGCCGCCTGCCCGCGATCCGCTCCGGCGCGGGCAGCAGGCCCAGCTCCTCCCAGTACCGCAAGGCCGAGGTGGCGACGCCGGTCGCCCTGGCCAGCTCGCCGATCGTCAGCTCCTTGACTTCAAGGCCGCTTGAAGTCGTTGGCTTGCGCGCATGCGACCGAACTCGCTCAAGCAACGCGTCATCGCCTGGCTCGTAAGCCAGTTCCACCGTCCGCGTGGTGTCGCCGGCCGGCTGGCCGGATGGGTCATGGCCCATCGCGCCTCCAATAGGCAGCGCAGTCGCTGGGTGGTGTCCCTGCTCGACGTGCGGCCCGCGGACCACGTGCTCGAGGTCGGCTTCGGCCCCGGCATCGCCATCGCGGAGTTGGCACGCCTCGCCACCCGGGGCCGAATCTACGGCATCGATCATTCCTCGGTGATGGTTCGGCGGGCCACCAGGCACAACGCCGCCGCCGTCCGGGCCGGGCGGGTCCGGCTGGTGCACGCCCCGGTCGAGGAGCTGCCGAGCTTCGACCAGCCGCTGGACATCGTGCTGGCCGTGAACTCGCTCGGCTTCTGGCACGACCCGGTTCAGCGCCTCCGCGAGCTGCGTGGGCTCCTGCGCGAGGGTGGGCGGATCGTGATCGCCAGCCAGCCCCGCTGCCCCGGCGCCACCGCCGAGACCACCGTCCGCGCGGCCCGGGAGATCCAGGACCGGCTCGGCGAAGCGGGCTGCACCGACTTCCGCGTGGAGACCCTCGAACTCGACCCGCCGGTCGCCTGCGTCATAGCTCGTTGAACGGGTGCGCGTAGGCGAACGGCCCGCGCACCGACGTGTCATAGGTGGACAGTCGCCGGGCCTGGAAGTGGTTGCCCCACGCCGGGTCCGGCGACTCGATGCCGAGCCCGGCCGCCGGCTCGAAGCCGAACCGCGGGTAGTAGTCCGCGTGCCCGAGCAGCACCACGACCCGCTCGTCCAGCGCCTCGGCCGCGGCCAGCACGGCATGCATCAGCGCGCTGCCGACACCGGTCC
Organism: Actinophytocola sp.; assembly: GCF_045807065.1. Classification (GTDB taxonomy): domain Bacteria; phylum Actinomycetota; class Actinomycetes; order Mycobacteriales; family Pseudonocardiaceae; genus Actinophytocola. Next base: position 7,554 of record NZ_JBJMIE010000316.1, read on the forward strand.
TCTGCCGCGCCGGCAGCACGCCGAGCGGACCGAGCCCGAGCACCGGCGTCTCGGCGACGTGCGCGCGGGTGCACACGACGTGCCCCACCACCCGGCCGGCGTCCTCGGCCACCAGCGACAGCCGCGGCAGCCACGCCGAGGTCGCCCGCAGGGCCGTGACCAGGTCCTTCTCGACATCACGGCCGAACGCCGCCGCATGCGCCTCGGCGATGGCGGGCACGTCCGCCGCCGCTTCCCGTCTGATCAACACCCCGGCACTCTCGCACGTCAGGTCGCCGTGGCGCGCAGGGTCAACAGTTCGGGCGCGAGCACCACCACCGCGCCCGGTGCCACGGCGACCAACCCCTCCGCGGCCAGCGTGGCCAGCGCCCGGTTGACCGACACCCGCGTCAGCCCCAGCGCCTCCGCCAAGCCCTGTTGCGCGCCCGGCAGCAGGACCCGGGGCGCGGCCGCCCGGACCAGCCACGCCGCCACCCGCGTCGGCGCGTCCGCGAAGCTGGTCAGCACGAGGTCCTCCTGCTGTGCCCGCAACTGCCCGGCCAACCTGGCGAACACGTGCGCACGCACGGCCGGCACGTCCACCAGCGCCAGGAACTCCGCGGCGGGCAGGAACCGCAGCGCCGACCGGGCCGTGGTCACCCAGGTCGCCGTGTGGCCGCCGCCGTCGAGCACCGCCGCCTTGTCCACGGCACAGGGGGCGGGGAACTCGCCCAGCCGGCGCCGCCGCCCGGCCGCGGTCCCGTGCACCGCGGTGAGCCCGCCGGTCTCCGCGACCACCAGGTGCCGGGCCGGTTCGCCGCGGACGGCCACGACGGTGTCCGCCGCCACCTCCCGTCGCGCGGCCACCGCGGCCAACCGGTCGAGGACGTCCGGCGCCAGCGGCGCGAACAGCGGGACGTCGGCGAGCACGAGACGCAGTATCACCCGATACAGCGCGGAACGCCGCGCTGGACCTAGCGTGCCGAGCCGTGATCGTCCTGGAACTCGCCTTCGACGCCCATCCCGCCCGGCTCGCCGCCCGGGCCGCGCACCGGCGACGGCTCGCGGCGCTCCACGCGAACGGCGTCCTCGTCATGGCCGGGCCGTGGGCGGACGACAGCGGAGCCCTGCTGGTGTTCGCCGCCGAACGGTCCGAAGTGGACAGGTTCCTGGCCGAGGACCCGTACTACACGACGGAAGGCGTGCGGGTGGTGGACCTACGGGAGTGGCGGCCCGTCGTCCCGTAGGCGGGGCGCGGCGTCGTGGATCAGCGCCAGCAGCGTGGTGGACAGCATCACCCGCACCTGCCTGCGTGTGAGCTCCCCGCGTACCAACCACTCCCGGCACGCCGCCTTCGCCATGCCGCCGTACGCGCGGACCATCGCCCGCAGCTCGTTCGCGTCGGCGGCCAGGCCCGTCGCCTCGAGGACGCGGTCCGCCGCGGTCTCGTCGGCACCCGCCAGGATCTGCTCGACGTCGGAGTCCCAGCCGCCCGTCGCGGCCAGCCACGCCTTGCTGTTGCGGGACACGCCGTCGAGGAACCAGTCCACGGCCGCGGCCACCCGCACCTCCAGCGGACCCTCCGGCAGCCGGTCGACCGCGAACCGCGGGATCGTGACCAGCCGGCGCACCACCTCGAGGTACAGGTCCCGCTTGGTGCCGAAGTAGTGGTTGATCAACCCGCGCGCGACGCCCGCCTCCCTGGCCAGCTCGGTCGTCGACACCGCGGCGTACGGGTGCTCGCCGAACAACCGCTCTGCGCACGCCAGGATCTGCTCCCGCCGCTCGTCCGGTTCCAGTCTGCGCCGGCCCGCTGTCGTCATGCCGGCTCCCGGGGTGTTGGCGGTTGGTCAACAGCCGGAGTATAGGAGCGGTCAGTCCCGCCCGCTCCCGACGAGCGACCGCAGCTGGGACAGCAGCTCGCTGCGGCTGGACGCGCCGAGCCGCTGGCGCATCCGCGCCACGTGGTGCTCGACCGTCTTCGCCGAGATGAACAGCCGGTCGCCCACGTCCTTGTAGGTCATCCCGGACACCACCAGCTCCGCGACCTGCAGCTCCCGCTCCGAGAGCGCCGCCGACGGCACGGCGGCCCGCTCGTCCGGCAGGTCCGGCACGCGCCGGGCCGTGACCGGCTTGCCCTGCAGCAGCCGCGCGCAGTCCAGCAGCCGCACCATGTCCTTGCGGTCCGCCGTCCGGGTCGCCGCCCGGCCGGCCAGCCGGGCCCCGTCCCACGTGAACCCGGCCGTGTGCAGGCCGCGGGCCGCGTCCTCGACGGCGTCCGCGTCGACCTTGCCGGCCATCAGGTCCACCCAGCACCGCCCGGCGACGGCGATCGTGCCGAACTGCTCGTCCCGGGCCGCCGCCCGTGCCATGGCCTCGGCCTGCGCCTCGGCCTCGTCGGGCTGGTCGGCGAGCACCGCGGCCTGCAGCCCGCCCCACCACAGCGGCGACGCCCACAGCGGTGGTTCGCCGAGGCCGGACAGCAACGTCCGGGCCTGCGACAGGTGTGCCGCCAGCCGCGCCTCGTCCCGCAGCCGCGCCGCGGCCACGACCAGCTCGCCCAGCGGCAGGATCGTGAACAGGTCCATGGGGTGGCGCAGCAACGCCTCGCCGGCCTGCACCCACGCGCGGCCGAGCGTGTTCGTGTCCCCGGCGCGGCGGGCCACGCCCAGTTCGATGGCCACCGCGAACAGCCAGTCCCTCGGCTCCAGGTGCGTGCCGCGCAACGCCGAGAGCTGCTCGGCCGCCGCGGTCAGGTTGCCGCGCAGCATGGTGATCCACGTCCGGAGCAGCTGGTGCCGGGTCGCGAGCGGCGCACCGCCGGTGCCGGCCGCGACCGCCCGGTCCAGCAGGGAGGACGCCGTGCCCAGCTCGCCGTAGTGCAGTGCGAGCAGGGCACCCAGCGCTGCCGGGCTGTCCGGCAGCAACACGCCCCGCCCGACCGGCTCCAGCAGGCCCGCCGCCCGCACGAGCATCGACAGCGCGTTCGTGGGCGTGCCGGTGATCGACTCGTGCAGGCCGGCGGCCATCAGCGTGAGCGCGCTGGACAGGGAGGTCGGCGGCCCGTCGGAGGACGTCTGCGCACGCAGTTCCCTGGCCTCCGCGAGGTCGCCGACACCCAGCAGGCCGAGCGTGGCGAGGTGCTTGCCCTCCTCGGTGCCCGACCACCGGTACAGCTGCGCGCTGCGGAACAGCTGGCCGCGGTGGGCGAGTGCCGCCGCGGCCACCCCGGCCGCGTGCCGCCGGCCCACCGCCTCCTCGGTGGTGATGACCCCGTCCGCCAGCCGCAACGCCCCGTCGAGGTCGCCGGACAGCGCCAGTGCCTCGGCCCGCCGCGCCGCGACCACCAGAGGTGGCCGGCCGGCGGTGACCGCGGCCTCGTACAGCCTGGCCGCGAGCGCCGGGTCCGCCGGCAACGCCTCCGCGGCCGCCGCCTCGAACGCGGTCGCCGCCGCCGCGCCACCGATGCCCGTGCCCAGGAGCGGCCGGACCAGCGCGAGGACCTGACCGCCGCGTGCCAGCTGCAGCTCCGCGAGCCGCTGCCGCATCCACGCCCGCCGCTCCACCGGCACCAGCACCCGGATGGCCCGCCGCGCGATCGGCAGCAGCGCGCCGCCCTGGCCGACGAGCCCGGTCGACCGGGCCGCCGCGACGATGTCGGACACCGCCGCCGCGTCCCGTGCCAGCAGCTCGGCCAGCAGGTCGAGGTGCAGGCCGATGCCCGCGTCGGCGGCGAGCACGAACGTCAGCACGTCCTCGTCGAGCCGGCCGAACTCGGCGCGGAACTCGCTGAGCACCGCCACCGGCACCTCGGGCCTGCCCGGCTTCTGCTCGGGGAGCCCGCGGACCAGCCGCGCGACGAACCCCGGCACGCCGCCGGTCTCCGCGTGCGCGAACTCGGCCAGCTCGTCGGTGCGGCGCCCGGCCGGCAGGCACGCCTTCACCTGCTCCTTGTCGAACGGCACGGGTACGACCTGCTCCTGCGCCAGCTCCAGCAGCTCGGCGAGTGCCGGCGGGCGGGGCCAGGGGCGGGCGGCGACCACCAGGCGCACCCTGGCCGCCAGTTCCCGCAGGCGGGCGAGGTCCGCGTCGTCGAGCAGGTGCGCGTCGTCGACGAGCAGCACGCCGTCGCCGGTGGGGGCGTCGGTGAGGTCGCCCGCGGTCGTGTGCACCGTGGTGCCGGCCGCGCGGATGGCCTCGCCGAGGTGGTTCAGCAGGGTGGTCTTGCCGTACCCGCCAGGGCCGATGATGCCGACGTGCGCGCGTGGGTCGGCGGCGAGCGCCGCCAGGTGTCGCGCGGCGGCCTCGTCCAGGATCGGCGTCACTCGTCGTCCTCGTGGTCGGTGTGTCGGCGGCGCTTGCGGGGTGACTCGTCGACCTCCCTGTCGTCCGGGTCCAGCTCGTCGACGTCCGTGCCGCCGCGGGCCCTGCGGGTGAGCCGGGCCAGGCCGCGGGCCGGCGGGTCGAGCGGGGCGATCTCGACCGGTGGGCGGGGTGGCGGTGGACCGATGTCGGCGGCCTCGGGGCCGAGGTCGTCGAAGTGCATGAGATCGGTGTGCGACACCTCGGCCGGCGTGACCGTGGGGGTCACGGGCAGCGGCTGGGCCCGCACGGTCGGCTTGGCGACCCGGCCGCCGGCCAGCGCGGCGCCGCGGGCGATGGCCGTCGTCGGGTCCTCCGCCGCGACCACCCGCACCCGCACCGCCGCCGTCACCAGCTCGGTGATCAGCGGCACGTGCCCGCTGCCACCCACGAGCACGACCGCGCGCAACGCGTCCGGCGCCGACCCGCTGCTCCGGATCGCCCGCTGCAGTATCCGGACGGTCTCCTCGACCACCGGCCGGATCATGGTGTCGAAGTCGGTGCGGTTCAGCAGGACCGTGGCCTTCTTCGAGCCCGGCGGTGTGGGGATGGTCACCGCGACCGCCGTCGACAGGCGCTCCTTGGCCTCCGCGCACGCGGCCCGCAGCGCGGCCATCCCGTTCGGGTCGCTCGGCAGTTCGCCCAGGTCGGCCGCCGCGTGCTCGGTGACGAGGTCGTCGAACAGCGCCCCGCCGAGCACGTCCGCGCTGTCCGCGTGCGCACCCAGCTCGAACCCGAACGCGCCGCGGCGCAGCACGGCCGCCTCGAACCGGCTCGCGCCGAGCGAGTAGACCGCGATCTCCTGCCCGACCTCGAGCCGCTCCGCCGCGGCGTAGGCCTCCGCGGCGGCGACCGGGCGGGGGAGCAGGGTCAGCTCGGGCAGGTCGAGGTCCCGCAGCGCCGCCTGGAGCACCGCGCGGCGATGTGATCCCCAACCCACCGGGTGGGTGACCACCAACTGGCTGGCGGGGCTGCCCTCGTGTTCCTCGACGCGGTCGACCACCCACGCCACGAGCGCGGCCGCGAGCGTCTCGGCCGGGTAGTGCTGGTCGCCGAGTGCGAGCGGCACCTCGTCACCGATCCGTTCGAGGAGGTCGCGTGTGACGCGCTCGGGCTCGGTGGCGGCGCGGCGAGCGGCCGCCTCGCCGACCTCGACCGCGTTGTCGCTGGTCAGGTACAGCACGGAAGCCACACCCGGCCGCTCGTCGGCCGGGTCCAGCGGGATGACCTCGGGCTCGCTCCAGCTGTCGCGGTGGTTGCGACTGACCGCCGCGGTGGTGCGCGCGGTGCCGAGGTCGACCCCGAGGGCGTAGGGCATGCGGGCGTTACCTCCGTCCGTGCGGCCGGTCATGTCGTACCAGGGGGCCGGTCCCGCGGGACAACCCCCGGGTGGGCCGGGGACTAGCCCCTAACCCCCTAACGAGTGAGTAATTGTTAGCCCTAAGGGGCGAATCGACAACTCGGAGTGATCCCCGATGTCCCCAGGCGCCCGTCCTCCATAGGTTGATCGCCACAGCGCCGCGGCGTCGGCCCCGTTCCTCCGCCGACCGCCGCCGAGTGCCAGAACTAAATCCGCATAGGAGAAGTTGTTGTCCGCCAACATCGAGAACTCGTCGTCCGCCGCCGCGGCGGCGACCCCTGCTGATGCCTCGGCGTCCGGTGCCGTCGCCGGCGGCCTGACGGGCGCCTGCGCTCCCGGCGGGACCCTCCACGACTTCGTGTCGAACCTCATCACCGACGAGGTCGCGAAGGCCGCCTACCTGGCCGACCCGCTGGCCGCGCTGTCCTCGGCCGGCCTCGGCGACCTGACGCCGGCCGACGTCCAGGAGGTGCTGCCGCTGGTCGCCGACAGCCTGCCGACCGACCTCACCTCGCTGCCCGTCGGTGACCTGCCCGTCGGTGACCTGCCCGTGGACCTGCCGGCGCTGGGCTCGCTGCCCGTCGTCGGCGACCTGTCCGCGCTGGGCGACCTGCCGGTCAGCCTGCCGACCGGGCTCCCGAACCTGGGTGACCTGCCCGTCACCCTGCCCACCGGCCTCCCGGACCTGGGTCACCTGCCGTCCCTGCCGACGTTCGACACCCCCTTCGGCGACGTCACCGCCGTGGTCAGCAACGCCGCGGCCGCCGTCGACCTGAACGGTGACGTCGCCGACGTCGCCGCGTCCGGGCTCCTGTCCAACCCGGTGGACTCCGACGCGCCGACCGTCTCCACGGCGGTCTCGTCCGCGTTCGGTGACCTCGCCGCGGGTGGGAAGCTCGACCCGCACGAGTTCGGCGGCTCGGTCGCCGGTAGCACGCCTTTCGCCGACTTCGGCGGCGGTCTGGTCGGCCATGTCGGGGGCGACCTAGGCGCGTGGGCTGCTACCGACACCGTGGGCGGCGACCTCGCCGCGGGCGCCATCGCCGGGCCGGAGGGTGTTCAGGTGGCCGCGGAGTCCCCGCTGGGCGACGTCCACCTGAACTCCAACGGTGACTTCTCGATCCAGCCGGTCGACACCGCCGACCTGCTGGACGTGGACCACCTCGGCAGCACTGGCGACGCGGTCGCCGGGACCGTGGCGCACTACGTCGGCACCGGCGCCGACGTGCTGGCGGGCGGCGTGGCCGCCGGTGGCGCGGGGCTCGGCGGCTACCTGACCGGCTCGCTGACCTCGGTGAGCGGAACGGTCGAGCACGCCACGGACACGGTCAGTGAGGGCATCCACCAGGGCGGTGACACCCTGTCGGAGCACCTGACCAACCTGCCG
>NZ_JBJMIE010000317.1:0-7675 GCF_045807065.1 Actinophytocola sp.
ACTAGTCTGCATCCGGAGGCCGGAGGCCGCCCGCGCTCTCGTTCGAGTGCCGCATGAGCGAACGGCCCGTTGACGCGGGTCGACCGGCTCGAACCGTCGATGCTCGCAACTAGTCTGAATCCGGAGACCGGAGGCCGCCCGGACTCTCGTTCGAGTGCCGCATGAGCGAACGGCCCCTTGACGCGGGTCGACCGGCCCGAACCGTCGATGCTCGCAACTAGTCTGAATCCGGAGACCGGAGGCCGTCCGGGGGCCGGACTACACGTAGGTGACCTGGAGTTCCTTGATGCCGTTCAGCCAGCCCGAGCGGAGGCGGCGGGGCGGGGCCGCCTGCTTGATGTTGGGCATGTGGTCGGCGATCGCGTTGAAGATCAGGTCTATTTCCAGTTTGGCCAGGTTCGCGCCTACGCAGTAGTGGGCGCCTGTGCCGCCGAAGCCGAGGTGTGGGTTGGGGTCGCGGAGGATGTCGAACTGGTACGGGTTCTCGAAGACCTCGGCGTCGAAGTTGGCCGAGCTGTAGAACATTCCTACCCGGTCGCCCTTCTTGATCTCCGCGCCGCCCAGGACGGTGTCCTCCTTGGCGGTGCGTTGGAACGACATGACCGGGGTGGAGTACCGGACGATCTCGTCGGCGGCCGTGGCCGGGCGGCTCGACCTGTACAGGGCCCACTGGTCGGGGTTCTGCAGGAACGCGTGCATGCCGTGGGAGATCGCGTTGCGGGTGGTCTCGTTGCCGGCCACCGCCAGCAGCAGCACGAAGAAGCCGAACTCCTCCGAGGTGAGGGAGGTGCCGTCGATGTCCGCGTTGACGAGCTTGGTCACGATGTCCTCGCCCGGGCACTTCTTGCGTTCCTCGGACATCGCCCACGCGTAGCCGAGCAGCTCTGCCGAGGCGTTCATCGGGTCGACCGAGTACTCCGGGTCCTCGGAACCCACCATCTGGTTCGACCAGTGGAAGACCTTGTGCCGGTCGTCCTGCGGGATGCCCAGCAGCTCGGCGATCGCCTGGAGCGGCAGCTCGCACGCGACCTGCGTGACGAAGTCGCCGCCACCGGCGGCGGCCGCCTGGGCCACGATGCGTTCCGCGCGGGCGGCCAGCGCGTCACGCAGCCTGTTCACGGATTTCGGGGTGAAGCCGCGGGACACGATGCCGCGTACCTTCGAGTGGTGCGGCGGGTCGATGTTCAGCATGATCAGGCGCTGCATCTCGATCTTGTCCCGGGTCATCTCGGAGTTGAACCGGATGATCGCGGTGTTCTCCTCGGACGAGTAGACCTCGCTGTTGCGCGACACCTCCTTGACCTCGGCGTGCCGGCTCACCACCCAGAACCCGTCGTCGCCGAACCCGGCGACGTTGTGCGGCTGCGCGTTCCACCACACGGGGGCGGTGGCCCGCAGCTCAGCGAACTCCTCGACGGGAATCCGCTTCGTGTAGAGGTCTGGGTCGGTGAAGTCGAAGCCGGCCGGGATCCGAGGGGCGGGCATGGCTACCTCCGGAAACATGGAACACGTTCTAGTCGATTCAAACACACCCGTCCGACCAAACCAAGCATCTGCTTGCTTGATTTAGGAACAGGTTCTACTTTGTGTTCATGGGAAACCCGGTGATCGTGGCCGCGGCGCGCACCCCTGTAGGCAAGCGCGGCGGCACCCTGTCCGGCTGGCACCCGGCCGAGTTGCTCGGCTTCGCGCAGAGTGCCGTCATCGACCGCGTCGGCGTCGAGCCCACCCAGGTCGAGCAGGTGTTCGGCGGGTGCGTCACACAGGCGGGGGAACAGTCCAACAATGTCACCCGCACGGCGTGGCTGCACGCCGGACTGCCGTACCAGACCGGCTGCCTGACCCTCGACGCCCAGTGCGGCTCCGCACAGCAGGCCATGCACCTGATCGCGGCGCAGATCGCGGCCGGCGCCATCGACGTCGGCATCGCGTGCGGGGTCGAGGTCATGAGCCGCGTGCCGCTGCGGTCGAACATGGGCGTGGACGTCGGCAAGCCGCGGCCCGACTCGTGGGACATCGACCTGCCCAACCAGTTCGGCGGCGCCGAGCGGATCGCCGTCCGGCGCGGCCTGTCGCGCGAGGACCTGGACCGGTTCGGCGCGCTGTCGCAGCAGAAGGCACGCAAGGCCTGGGACGCCGGCCACTTCGACCGGGAGGTCGTCCCGGTCGGGGACGTGACCAGGGACGAAGGCCTCCGCGACACCAGCATGGACGCGCTCGCACGCCTGAAGCCCGTGCTGGCGGACGGCCTGCACACGGCGGGCACGTCGTCACAGATCTCCGACGGGGCGTCCGCCGTGCTGCTGATGGACGCGGCGAAAGCGCGTGCACTGCGCGTCACCCCGCGTGCACGGATCGTTGCGCAGTGCCTCGTCGGTAGTGAGCCCTACTACCACCTCGACGGGCCGGTGCAGGCCACCGAGCGGCTCCTGGCACGCAGTGGCATGAAGATCGGCGACCTGGACCTGTTCGAGGTCAACGAGGCGTTCGCGTCGGTCGCCCTGTCCTGGATGTCGGTGCACGAGCCGGACCCCGACCGGGTCAACGTCAACGGCGGCGCCATCGCGATCGGGCACCCGGTCGGCAGCACCGGCACCCGGCTGGTCACGACCGCGCTGCACGAGCTGGAGCGGCGGGACGCCTCGACCGCACTGATCACCATGTGCGCCGGCGGCGCACTGTCCACGGGCACGATCATCGAGCGGGTCTGATGACCGTCGAGGTCGAGGAGGCCGAGCCGGGCGTGGTGGTCGTGACGGTGGACTACCCGCCGGTCAACGCGCTGCCCGTGGCCGGCTGGTTCATGCTGGCCCACGCCGTCACGAACGCCGGTCGCGACCCGAACACGCACGTCGTGGTGCTGCGGGCGGCCGGGCGCGGTTTCAACGCGGGCGTGGACATCAAGGAGATCCAGGCGAAGGGGCACGGCGCGCTGATCGGCGCGAACCGGGGCTGCGCCGCCGCGTTCGGCGCGGTGTACGACTGCGAGGTGCCGGTGATCGCGGCCGTGCAGGGGTTCTGCCTCGGCGGCGGGGTCGGGCTCGTCGGCAACGCGGACGTGGTGGTGGCCAGCGAGGACGCGACGTTCGGACTACCCGAAGTGGACAGAGGAGCGCTCGGTGCGGCCACGCACCTGGCTCGGTTGGTGCCGCAGCACCTGATGCGGGCCATGTACTACACGGCGTCGACGGTCACCGCCCAGCAGCTGCACCACTTCGGCTCGGTCTACCGGGTGGTGCCGCCGGCCGAGCTGGCGGGCGCGGCACTCGAGGTCGCCACGCGGATCGCGGCCAAGGACACGCGGGTGATCCGGGCGGCGAAGAAGGCAATCAACGGGATCGACCCGCAGGACGTGCACCGCAGCTACCGTTACGAGCAGGGCTTCACGTTCGAGCTGAACCTGACCGGGGCCGCCGACGAGGCCCGGAACCGGTTCCTGGAGGACGGTCCGTGAGAGACAAGAGGATGACCGCCGACGAGGTGGTCTCGACCCTGTCCGACGGGATGACCATCGGCATCGGGGGCTGGGGGTCGCGGCGCAAGCCGATGGCGCTGGTGCGGGCGATCCTGCGCTCGCCGCTGAAGGACCTGACCGTCGTCTCCTACGGCGGCCCGGACGTCGGGCTGCTGTGCGCGGCCGGCAAGGTGCGGCACGTGGTGTTCGGGTTCGTGACGCTCGACTCGATCGCCTACGACCCGTGGTTCCGCAAGGCCCGCGAGTCGGGCGCGATCAGCGTGCGGGAGTGGGACGAGGGCATGTTCCAGACCGGGCTCCGCGCGGCCGCGCACCGGTTGCCGTTCCTGCCGATGCGGGCCGGGCTGGGGTCGGACGTGCTGACGTACGACCAGTCGCTGAAGACCGTCCGCTCCCCCTACGAGGACGGCGAGGAGCTGGTCGCGGTGCCGGCACTGCACCTCGACGTGGCGCTGGTGCACCTCAACCGCGCCGACCGGCACGGCAACGCGCGGTACCTGGGTCCGGACCCGTACTTCGACGACCTGTTCTGCCTGGCCGCCGGGAAGCGGTACGTGTCGTGCGAGTCCATTGTGGATACTAGCGAGCTGGCGACGGCCGGTCCGCCGCAGACGCTGCTGCTCAACCGGATGATGGTCGACGGCGTCGTGGCGACGCCGCACGGCGCGCACTTCACGAGCTGCGTGCCGGACTACGGGCGGGACGAGCGGTTCCAGGAGGAGTACGCGTCAGCGGACTGGGAGTCCTTCGTCGACAGGTACCTCAGCGGGGACGAGGCGTCGTACCAGAAGGCGGTGGCGGCGTGAGCAGAGCCTGCGGAGCGTTCCGGCGGACCGAAGCGAAGGAGGTCGTGGCGTGAACCGCATGGCCGTGTGCGTGGTCGCCTGCGCGGAGCTGTTCCGGGGCGACGGCGAGATCCTGGCGAGCCCGATGGGTTCCGTCCCGTCGCTCGGTGCGCGGCTGGCGCGGGCGACGTTCGAACCGGACCTGCTGCTGTCCGACGGCGAGGCGACGTTGCTGACCGGCGACGGGACACCCGAGGGCTGGCTGCCGTACCGCGCGGTGTTCGACGTGGTCGCGCACGGGCGCCGGCACGTGGTCATGGGCGCCAACCAGATCGACCGGTACGGCAACCAGAACATCTCCTGCATCGGGCCGCACGCGACGCCGAAGCGGCAGCTGCTCGGCGTGCGTGGCGCGCCGGGGAACACGGTCAACCACCGCACCAGCTACTGGGTGCCGAAGCACTCGCCGCGGGTGTTCGTGCCGGCCGTCGACATGGTCGCCGGCGTCGGCTACCACCGCGGCGGCGGGCCGTTCCACGACGTCCACCGCGTGGTGACCGACCTGTGCGTGCTCGACTTCGGCGGCCCGTCGCACGCGATGCGGGTCGTGTCCGTGCATCCCGGGGTCACCGTCGACGAGGTGGTCGAGCGGACCGGGTTCCCGCTGGTCGTGGACGACCCGCCGGAGACCAGGGCACCGACGGACGACGAGCTGGCCCTACTGTCCACACTGGATCCGACGGGTGGCTGGAACGCCTGATGGAGACCGCGCTGACCAGGCTCGTCGGGGTACGTCACCCGGTGGTCCAGACCGGTATGGGCTGGGTGGCCGGTCCCCGGCTCGTGTCGGCGGTCGCGAACGCCGGCGGCCTGGGCGTCCTGGCGTCGGCGACGATGACGTTCGACGAGCTGCGTGCGGCCGTCGAAGAGGTGCGGGAGCGGACCGACAAGCCGTTCGGGGTGAACCTCCGCGCGGATGCCGTGGACGCCGCCGAGCGGGTCAAGCTCCTGATCTCGACCGGTGTCCGGGTCGCGTCGTTCGCGCTCGCGCCGTCGCAGGAGCTGATCGCCACGCTGAAGGACGCCGGCGTGGTGGTCGTCCCGTCGATCGGCGCGGTGCGGCACGCGCGGAAGGTGGCCGCGTGGGGTGCGGACGCCGTGATGGTGCAGGGCGGCGAGGGCGGTGGCCACACGGGCCAGGTGGCGACCACGGTGCTGCTGCCGTCCGTTGTGGACGCCGTGGACATCCCGGTGATCGCGGCGGGCGGCTTCTTCGACGGCCGGGGCCTGGCGGCCGCGCTGTCCTACGGCGCGGCCGGCATCGGGATGGGCACGCGTTTCCTGCTCACCGAGGAGAGCACGGTGCCCCGGGCGGTCAAGGACGCGTACCTGGCCAGCGGCCTGACCGACACCGTGGTGACGACACGCGTGGACGGCATGCCGCACCGGGTGCTGCGCACGGAGCTGGTGGCGTCGCTGGAAAGCGCCGGGCCGGCCCGTGGTCTGCTGCGTGCCGTGCGCAACGCGGCCCGGTTCCACAGCCTGACGGACCTGTCGTGGCGGTCGATGGTGCGTGAGGGCCTGGCCATGCGGCGCAACCACAAGCTCACCTGGTCGCAGCTGGTCATGGCGGCCAACACGCCGATGCTGCTGCGGGAGGGCCTGGTCAGGGGCAACACGGAGGCCGGCGTGTTGGCGTCCGGTCAGGTGGTCGGTGCGCTGCGTGACCTGCCGACGTGCGAGGAGCTGATCGGCGGGATCGTCCGCGAGGCCAGCGAGATCATCGAGCGCCTACCGCGGTGATCCGGGTGCCGGAGCGACGGACCCCTAGTAGGAGACCGCCTTCTCCAGCTCCACCAACGACTCCTCCAGGAAACCGAGCAGGCGCTGCAGGTGCGGCACCGTCCGTCGGCAACCCGTCAGGCCGAACTCCAGGTTGCCGGCGTAGCTCGTCACCGTGATGTTCAGCGCCTGGCCCTCGTACGGAATGGACAGTGGGTACACGCCCTGCATGCGGGCGCCGTTCCAGTACAACGGCTTGCGCGGACCGGGCACGTTCGAGATCAGGACGTTGAACGCCGGCGGCGTGACCCGGACCATGCCGGGGATCATCCCGATGGCCAGCGGGATCAGCGGCAACGCGGACAGGGCGGTGATCTGCAGGCGGCTCATCCCGTGGTAGATCGCCTTGCCCTTGAGCATCGAGTCGTGGATGGTCGCCAGCCGCTCACCCGCGTCGGCCTCGGTCGTGGCCAGGTTGCAGAGGATCAGGCCGATCGCGTTGCCGCCGAAGGACTTGTCGGTGCGCAGGGACACCGGGACCGCCGCCACGAGTGGTTTCTCCGGCAGCGCACCGAGGTCCAGCATGTACTTGCGCAACGCACCCGCGCACATGGCCAGCATGACGTCGTTGAGGGTCGCGCCCGAGGCCCGGGTGACCACCTTGATCCGGTCGAGCGGCCAGCCCTGCGCCGCGAAGCGGCGCGCGCCGGTGATCGCCACGTTGAACATCGACCGCGGGGCCTGGAACGACAGCGTCGCGGACTGCTCGCGGAACGCCTCGTTGACGAGTCTCGTCGCGGCCGAGCCGAGGCCGCGGACCCCCTTCACGACGTCCTGCACGGCGCGGACCGGGTCGAAGGCTTCCGACTCCTTCTTGCTGGTGAACACGTCCGTGCGCACGCGTGGCGACCACGGCGGCCGTACGGACATGTCCGACGGGTCCTCCGACAGCGACGCCTGCATGAGCCGCAGGGCCGAAACGCCGTCCAGTAACGAGTGGTGGACCTTCGTGTACGTGGCGAAACGGTTGCCCTGCAAGCCGTCCATCATCGTGAACTCCCACAGGGGACGATGGCGGTCGAGCAGGTAGCCGTGCAGGCGGGAGGTCAGCTCGAGCAGCTCGCGAACGCGGCCGGGCTTGGGCAGACCGGACAGGCGGACGTGGTACTCGAGGTCGAGCTGGTCGTCGTTCGACGACGCGAACTGGCCGACGGTGCCCACCGGGCCGCGTGGTCGGCGCCGGAAGAGCGGGCGGACGTCCGCGAGCGACAGCAGCTGCCGGTGGAAGTCGTTGACGTAGTCGGGTCCCGCGCCGTCGGGGAGCTCGAAGAGCTGCAGCCCGCCGACGTGCATCGGGTGCTCGCGCGTCTCGGCGATCAGGAACATCGAATCCGTGACCGGCATCATGGGCATGGTGAACCTCCTCACCGCACCTTAGAGTTCCTAACAAAGTCGTGCGACGTGTCGCCAGGTGATGATGCAGGTGGCCAGGCCGAGGAATGCCTCATGGATGTCGTCGCGGCGTTCCCAACGGATACGTAGGCGTTTCATGCCGTGGTACCAGGCCACGGTGCGCTCAACCACCCACCTGACCTTGCCCAGACCGGAACCGTGGGGCTGACCACGGCGGGCA
>NZ_JBJMIE010000318.1:0-6217 GCF_045807065.1 Actinophytocola sp.
TAGGGCGAGTGTTTCGTTGTAGTGGGTGAGGGCTTGGTCGAGTTGGCCGCGTTGCCGGTGGATGTCGCCGACACTTTCCAAGGAGATGGAGAGGTCGCGGAGTGTTTGGGGTGTTTGGTCGTAGTGGTTGTGGATGCGGCGGCCGAGTTCGAGTGATTCGTTGTAGTGGGTGAGGGCTTGGTCGAGTTGGCCGCGTTGAAGGTGGATGTCGCCGACCCTGTTGAGGGAGATGGAGAGATCACCGAGAGCTTCGGGGGTTTCGCCCTGGGTGTTGATCGCGCCTCGGTCGATGTCGAGGGCCATGAGGTACGCCTCATCGGCCTGGTCAAGCTGGCCGCGAGTCTCGTACGCGGCTCCCAGCTTATCCAGAGAACGGGACAGGTCGCGGAGCGTTTCGGAGCCTCCGCCGACACGCTCGACCGCGAGGCGATCGATGTCCACCCGCGCCTTGCGCACGGCAAGTTGCTCGTCCAGATCGGGGGTTTCGGCAACGAGATCCACGAGCCGAGCGGTGAGCTCCCTGCCGAGGGGTTGACGAGCGGCGAGGGCCTGACGAGCGTGGCGGAGAGCCGCTGGCAGGTCGTCGCGGCTGCGCAGGGCGACGGCGAGCCAGGCGTGGGCCAAGGCCCGGTCGCTCGGTGTGCCGGCCGCGTCGAACGCCTGGCGGGCCGCCGCCACCGCGTCTGCCGGGTGGTTCGCCTGGACGGCCACCCCGACGCGGCGCAGGATCGGGAGCAGCTCGGGACCAGCGGTGACACCCCGGTCCAGAACGTGTTCCACCGCCCAGCGCAGATCCCCGTCGTCGACTCCCGCGCCTGGGGGCGTGGTGGGGCGTGCGGTCCGTTCGACGGGCGTGGACGTGGCATCCACCACCGCGACCATGGCGCGGTACGACCAGAGGTCCGGTGCGGACTCCCGCGCCGTGACCAGCAGGCTGGGTGGGCACGCCAGGATCACCCCCGCCGGCAGCACCTTCCGCAGCAGGTCGCGGCGTTCGTTCAGCCGGCGCAGGAACCTCGCCCACGCGTCGCGCCAGGGTTCCGCGTCGCCGGTGACGCCGATCAGCCAGGTCAACGCCAGGTCCGGCGTATGGTCGCCGAGCAGCCAGGGCATCGCCGACATCAGGTCGTCCGGCTGTTCGACCCGGATGGCCTGGGTGTTCTTGAGGTGGATCCGGCTGTAGTTGCGTGCCCTGGCCTGCAGCTCGTCCAGCACGTACAGGTCGCCACAGAACAGGAAGCCGAGCCAGAAGCCGGGCTGCAGCGCGAGCTGGGACCGGAGGTTCTCCCAGACCGGTTCCACCGTCGCCGGCGCGGGGCCGGTCATCGCAGGTTGAGCACCCGGACGGCCAGGGGGTGCACTTCGTACCAGTCCCGGCCGTTCTTGTGACCGAGCAGCATGTGCGTGTCCATCAGCCGCGCCATGAGTTGGACTTCGCTGTCCGTCGGCTCCGGCATGCCGTTCGTCGCGATGACGCGGCGGAGGAAGTCGGCCTGCTCCCTGGTGACACTGGAGAAACCGTGCGCGACGGTGTCCAGGGCGTCCTCGACGTGCTCCTCGCGCACGGGCAGTGTGAGCCCGCGCCCGTACGCCGTGGTCAGCACCTGCCGCAGGAGGATGAAGATGTCCCGCAGGTG
The DNA here is from genome assembly GCF_045807065.1 of Actinophytocola sp. Classification (GTDB taxonomy): domain Bacteria; phylum Actinomycetota; class Actinomycetes; order Mycobacteriales; family Pseudonocardiaceae; genus Actinophytocola. Next base: position 1,638 of record NZ_JBJMIE010000318.1, read on the forward strand.
CCCGCCAGACGCGTGGATGACCCGGTGCAGCCGTTCCCGCTCATCGAGCACCTCCTTCCAGGGGATCCGTTTCTCCACCACCTCCACCAGCTCGCGCATGGTCTGTTCGGAGTTCGTGTCGACCTCGCCGTCCCGGTTGTGGAGGTGGGGGATCGGCACCGGCCGGACCGCGCCGTCGTACTGGAGCATCCCGGGCGCCGTGAACAGCAGGTACGTCGGCACGGTGTAGACCATGTGGTGCGAGCCGAAGCGGAGCTTGTCGGCGTGGTGCACGAACAGGCCCTCGACCGAGGCCTGCACCACCGCGTCGTTCTCCAGCGTGCCCCGCAGCTTCTCGAGGCTGTCGACGATCACGACGACACCCCGCGTGTCCGGGTTGGCGTCCCGGTTCCGGCTGACCAGCTCCTGGAAGAAGTCGGCGATCTCGTCGCGCAGCTGGGGGATCTGGGAGGCGAGCTTCTGCCGCAGCTCGTCGACGAACACCGGGCTGCCCTTGAGGTCGCGCTTGAGGTCGACGTCGAGGCTGACACCGAACGCCGACGCGCCGACCTTGTCCCTCGACGCCGCCACACCAACCGGACCGGCCTTGATGTCGATCTTCAGCCGGCTCAGGAAGTCACGCAGCCGGTTGCCGAAGCTCCTCTCGGGATCGACCGGCGGCACCTGCTCGCTGACACCGAGCGCGAGAGCGATCAGGAAGTCGGCGACGTCGACCGGCATCGACTGGTTGATGAAGCCCAGGATGTCGACCAGCGCGACGGTGAACCCGTCCCGCTCCAGTGCACCCCTGAGCCGCCTGAGCTCGGTGGTCTTGCCCGAGCCGCGCGGCCCGGACAGCAGCTGCGTGGTGGTGCCGAGCTCCAGGTCGATAGTCGCGTGGATCTCGTCGATCGCGGCACGGCCGGCCTCGTCGAGCGCGACGTAGCGGTGCTCGTTCGGATCGGTCGGATCCAGCGGGTCGAGGGTCAGCTCCTGCATCCAGCTCCGCAGGAGAGTCCGCAGCTCATCACGCATGACGTGATCGTACGGCCGACCGGCTACTCGGCCGGTTTCGCGCTCGCGGTCTCCGCCGGCTCGGGTTCCGCCGGCGTCGCCGGCACGGTCGCGTGCTCCGGCTCGGGTGCTGTGTCCTCGGCTGCCGCGTCCTCGGCGGGGGCCTCGGTGGGGTCGTCCAGCCGGCCGCCGCTGATCAGCGACAGGGCAGGGAGGTGGCGGGTGCGCACGTTCGGCAGGGGGAGTTCCTTCCCGTCCTCGGCCACGGCGCGTACCCAGGACCGCTCGGAGACCCGGAACGCGCGCAGCTCCGACCAGGGCACGACGTGCCGGCCGAACAGGGTCCTGGCGACCAGCCGCTCCCGGTCGGCGACCGTCCGCACGCGCAGCACCCACGCGATGGCGGCGATCGGGACCAGGTAGATCACGAACAGGCCGGGCGCCGCCCACGCGAACGGGGTCGCGGTCACCGCGAACAGCAGTGCTCCCAACACGGCTGTCGCCGGGATGCGGAACACCAGCTTCGACGGCACCTGGGGAACGGTCACGCCCTCTATGGTGCCACGGAGGGCGGCTCGCGGAACGAGCCGGCGACGCTCCCAAGTGGTGAGATCACGATCCCGCAGAGTTGACGCCCCTGATCGGCCGCACTAACGTCTCCATCGTGCCCCAGCAGACCGGTCTCGTACTTCCCCAGCGCGTTCGACGCTGAGGGAGCCAGCCGTCGAACGCGCGACCCTCGTACGACCATCTCGGTCGGCGGGGGTTTTTTCGTGTTCGAGAACGTCTGAGAGCCTGGTACAGACCCCGACAAGAGGCAGAAGCCGATGACCAGTGCGACACAGCGGCCGACTCCGGCCGCCGCAACGCCCGGGCCGCGCCCCGCGGCCCCTCGACCCAAACCAGCACCGCCGACCGGCACGCCGGTCCGGGTAACCGGCGCGCAGTCGCTCGTCCGCTCGCTCGAGGCGGTAGGCGTCGAGGTGGTGTTCGGTATCCCGGGCGGCACGATCCTGCCCGCCTACGACCCCCTGCTGGACTCCACGAAGGTTCGGCACGTCCTCGTCCGCCACGAGCAGGGCGCGGGGCACGCCGCCACCGGGTACGCCCAGGCCACCGGCAGGGTCGGGGTCTGCATGGCCACCTCGGGACCGGGCGCGACGAACCTCGTCACCCCGCTCGCCGACGCCAACATGGACTCCGTGCCGATCGTCGCCATCACCGGCCAGCAGAGCCGCGCGCTGATCGGCACCGACGCGTTCCAGGAAGCGGACATCTGCGGCATCACGCTGCCCGTCACCAAGCACAACTTCCTCGTCAAGGACCCCGCGGAGATCCCGCGCGCCATCGCCGAGGCGTTCCACATCGCGAGCACCGGCCGACCCGGCCCCGTGCTCGTCGACATCCCCAAGGACGTGCTGCAGGAGACCACCTCCTTCTCCTGGCCGCCCGAGATGCGGCTGCCCGGCTACAAGCCGACGACCCGGCCGCACGGCAAGCAGGTGCGCGAGGCCGCGAAGCTGATCGCGCACGCCAGGCGCCCGGTGTTCTACGTCGGCGGCGGCGTGCTCAAGGCCGGCGCCTCCCCGGAGCTGCGTGAGCTGGCCGAGCTGACCGGCATCCCCGTGGTCACCACGCTGATGGCCAAGGGCGCCTTCCCGGACACTCACCGCCAGCACCTCGGCATGCCCGGCATGCACGGCTCGGTCGCCGCGGTGGCCGCCATGCAGCGGGCGGACCTGCTGATCGCGCTGGGTGCCCGCTTCGACGACCGCGTCACGGGCCAGCTCTCCACGTTCGCGCCCGACGCGCAGATCGTCCACGCGGACATCGACCCGGCGGAGATCTCCAAGAACCGGCGCGCCGACGTCCCCATCGTGGGCGACTGCAGGGAGATCCTCGTCGAGCTGGTGGCCGCGGTCCGGGCCGAGCTGGCGGACGGCAAGCAGGCCGACCTCGCCAAGTGGTGGCAGCAGCTCGACTCGTGGCGCGAGACCTTCCCGCTCGGCTACGAGTGGCCGAGCGACGGGTCGCTTGCCCCGCAGTACGTCATCGAGCGGATCGGCAGGATCGCCGGCCCCGAGGCCGTCTACACCGCCGGCGTCGGCCAGCACCAGATGTGGGCCGCGCAGTTCATCCAGTACGAGAACCCGAACACGTGGCTCAACTCCGGTGGCCTCGGCACGATGGGGTACGCGGTGCCGGCGGCCATGGGCGCCAAGTTCGGCCAGCCGGACAAGGTGGTCTGGGCCATCGACGGCGACGGCTGCTTCCAGATGACCAACCAGGAGCTCGCGACCTGCGCGATCGAGGGCGCGCCGATCAAGGTCGCCGTGATCAACAACGGCAACCTGGGCATGGTGCGGCAGTGGCAGAACCTCTTCTACTCTGAGCGGTACTCCCAGACCGACCTCGGCACGCACAAGCACCGCATCCCCGACTTCACCCTGCTGGCGGAGGCGCTGGGGTGCGCGGGGCTACGCTGCGAGTCCAAAGAGGACGTCGACGCGGTCATCCACCGCGCGATGGAGATCAACGACCGGCCCGTGGTGATCGACTTCGTGGTCGGCAAGGACGCGCAGGTGTGGCCGATGGTCGCGGCTGGCACCGGCAACGACGAGATCATGGCGGCGCGCGGCATCCGCCCGCTGTTCGACGAGGACTGATGGCGATGAGCACACACACCCTCTCGGTTCTCGTCGAGAACAAGCCCGGTGTTCTCGCCCGCGTCTCGGGCCTGTTCTCCCGGCGTGGCTTCAACATCGAGTCGCTCGCGGTGGGCCCGACCGAGCACGCCGACGTCTCGCGCATGACGATCGTCGTCGCGGTGGACGAGCTGCCACTCGAACAGGTGACGAAGCAGCTCAACAAGCTCGTCAACGTCATCAAGATCGTCGAGCTGGACTCGCAGGTGTCGGTGCAGCGCGAGCTGCTGCTCGTGAAGGTGCGCGCGGACGCGACCGTGCGCACGCAGGTGCTGGAGACCGTGCAGCTGTTCCGCGCCAAGGTGGTCGACGTGTCCCCCGAGGCGCTGACCGTCGAGGCGACCGGCACCGTGGACAAGCTCGAGGCGCTGCTGCGGATGCTCGAGCCGTACGGGGTGCGGGAGATGGTGCAGTCGGGCATGGTCGCGATCGGCCGCGGCCCGCGCTCCATCACGGCAACCGGCGTCCGCTAGCGTCTTTTCCCAGAAATTTCAGGAAGGAAGTACACACGAGCATGGCAGTCGAGATCTTCTACGACGACGACGCGGACCTCTCCATCATCCAGAACCGGCGGGTAGCGGTCGTCGGGTACGGCAGCCAGGGGCACGCGCACGCGCTGTCCCTGCGCGACTCCGGCGTGGAGGTCCGGATCGGGCTGCCGGAGGGCTCCAAGTCGCGGGCGAAGGCCGAGGAGGAGGGCCTGACCGTGCAGACGGTCGCCGAGGCCGCCGCATGGGCCGACGTGATCATGATCCTGGCGCCGGACACCAAGCAGCGCACCATCTACGCCGAGGAGATCGCCCCGAACCTCAAGGACGGCGACGCGCTGTTCTTCGGGCACGGCTTCAACATCCGCTACGGCCTGATCACCCCGCCGTCCAA
>NZ_JBJMIE010000319.1:0-16217 GCF_045807065.1 Actinophytocola sp.
GGGTGAGCCGCACCGCGAGGTCACGGAGGTGGACATGCGCCAGGACTGGTTCCCCCGCGCCGAGGTCGAACGCATGATCCGGGAGGGCGTGCTCACGGACGACTCGTCACTCGCCGCGTATCTCCTGTTCACGCTGGGTGCCCGCGCATGAGGCCCGTCGCCTCTCGGGTGGTGTACACGAACCCGTGGCTCACGCTGCGTGAGGACCAGGTCGAGCGGATCGACGGGTCGCGGGGTGTGTACTCGGTCCTCGACGCCCCCGACTTCGCGGTGGTGCTGCCGTTCGAGAACGACGGGTTCCACCTGGTGGAGCAGTACCGCTATCCGATGCGGGCGCGGACGTGGGAGTTCCCGTCGGGTTCGTTCCCGGCGGGGGTGACGGGCACGCCCGCGGAACTGGCCGCCGCGGAACTGGCCGAGGAGACGGGCCTCACGGCCGGTCACCTGGAGCGACTCGGCGCACTGCACCCGGCGAACAGCGTGACTGGCCAGGCGGCCCACGTCTTCCTGGCCACGGACCTGACGCCGGGTGAGCCGCACCGCGAGGTCACGGAGGTGGACATGCGCCAGGACTGGTTCCCCCGGGCCGAGGTCGAGCGCATGCTCCGCGAGGGCGAGATCACCGATGGCCCGACGCTGGGCGCCTACCTCCTGCTCACCCTACGCATCCGCTAGCCGCGCGAATTTTGCGCTGTAGGCCTGTCTGTGGTTGAGACAGCCCCCACCCATCCCGGGGGCCGGCCCCGAGTCCATTCTATCGGCAGAGGGTGACAAAACCGCTGGTTGGCGGGGGTTGTGGATAACTTTCGCAGGTGAGTTGGAGCGAGTGGGACTTTCGTGCCGGTGGAGAGCCCGGATGCGGAGGTGGTGGCGAGGTTTCGCAGTGGGGCCGCCGCTTAGGGAATGCGCAGCGAGGATGCGGACGGAGGTTGGCCTCGGGTTCGTTCTCCGGCGGAGGTCGACCGAATCGCTGGTTGGCGGGGTCGTGGATGGCTTCCGCGGGTGAGTTGAAGCGTGGGAGTTTCGTGTCGGTGGAGTGCCCGGCTGCGGTGGCGAGGGTCGTGACGAAGACGTGTGGGGCTGCCGTTTGAGGAATCTGCGGCCAGGACGCGAACGAGGCTGGCCCCCGAAAGCATTGTCCCGCGAAGGATGACCGAACCGCTGGTCGGCGAGGGTCGTGGACAACTCCGCGGGTGAGTTCGAGCGTGTGGGACTTTTGTGCCGATGAAGAGCCTGGATGCGGTGGTGAAGGTCGTGCCGAAGACCTGTGTGATGGGGCTGGCGTCTGAGGGATCTGCGGCGAGGACGCGGACGGGGGTCGGCCTCGGGTCCGTTCTCCGGCGGAGGGTGACAGGACCGCTGGTTGGGGGTTGTGGACAAGCTTTCGCGGGTGAGTTGGAGCGTGTGGGACTTTTGTGTCGGTGGAGTGCCGGATGCGGTGGTGAAGGTTGTGACGAAGGCGTGTGTGGTGGGGCTGCCGTCTGGGGAATGCGCAGCGAGGACGTGGACGGGGCTGGTCCCCGGGTCCGTTCTCCAGCGGAGGGTGACAAAACCGCTGGTGGGCGGGGCCTATGGGCAACTTTCGCGGGTGAGTTGGACCGTGTGGGAGTTTCGTGCCGGCGAAGTGCCCGGATGCGGAGGTGATGGGCTGTCGCCGGAGGAGTCTGCGGTCAGGAGACGCGAACGGGGGCCGGCCAGAGTGGCCGGCCCCCGTGTCGAGGCGCTGTCAGCCGCTCTTGCGGCGGAAGGTGCGCTTGGCGGCGGCAGGGCCGTGAGCATTGTCGACCTTGGAGCGAGAGTCCGCGTGTTCCTGGCCCTTGCGGTTCTGCGCCTGCTTGCGTTCCAGTGCCGCGCGGAACGCGGCCTTCACATCCTCCTGGGGTGTCTCAGGCTCGGCATCGGGGGATGTGGGTTCCGGTGTGTCAGGCATGGCCTCAGGGTCGCACGGAGCGGGCGCCCCAGTCGAGCCGGACCGGGTCGCTGGATGGGGTCAACGGCTCGTACTCCAGTGCCTGGCCGGGGCGCCACCACACCGGGTCCGGCGTGCGCCAACGCTGTGCCGACAGTGTGCGCTTGAGCACCTTGAACGTCGCGGTGCGGGGTAGGCGGGCGGTCAGGCGGATGAACCTCGGGACCTGCTTCGGGCCCAGGTCGGGTTGGGCGGCCAGGAAGGCCGCGAAGGCCGCCGGGTCGAAGTCGCCCCGGTAGACCAGGGCGGCCATGATCTGGTCGCCGACGGAGGGGTCCGGGACGGCGTACACCGCGACCTCCGCCACCGACTCGTGGCGGAGCAGGACTCGCTCGATCGGTGCGGTGCCCAGGTTCTCGCCGTCCACCCGCAGCCACTCGCTGGTCCGGCCCACGAACCACAGGAAGTCCCGCTCGTCGCGGTAAACCAGGTCGCCGCTCCAGAACCTGCCGTCTCGCACGCGGTTGTCGGGCGGTTCCTTGTAGTAGCCGGCGAACATGCCCGTGCCGGACGTGTTCACCAGCTCGCCCACCTCGCCCGGCGGGCACTCCGCGCCGGTGGACGGGTCCAGCACCGCCAGCGTCTCGTCGAGGCGGCCCAGCGAACCGACGGGAGTCTCCGGCGGCCGGGCGATCGTGATCCCGCCCTCCGTCGAGCCGTACGCGTCGGTCACCACGCAGCCGAACCGCTCGGCGAACGCCTCGATGTCGCGCGGGTTCGCCTCGTTGCCGAACATCACCTTCAGTGGGTTGTCCGCGTCGTCCGGGGCCGGTGGGGTGCTGAGGACGTAGGACAGCGGTTTCCCGACGTAGTTCGCGTAGGTGACGCCGAATCGGCGGACGTCGGGCAGGAAACCGCTTGCCGAGAACCTCCTGCGCAGCGCGAGCTGTGCGCCCGCCGCCAGGCCGACCGCCCAGCCGGCCATGATCGCGTTGGAGTGGAACATGGGCATCGCCACGTAACACGTGTCGGCGGCGCCCAGTCCGTAGCGCGACGCCAGCAGCATGCCCGGCTGTGTGACCTTGGCGTGCGTGACCCGGACCGCCTTCGGGTCGCCGCTCGTGCCCGACGTGAAGATCAGCATGAGCAGGTCGTCCGGGTTCGCCGACACGGCCTCCAGCGGCGAGTACTGGTGCCGGTAGGCCATCACGTGCCAGGCCGGCGAGTCGATGTCCAGCACCCGCGCGCCGATGTCCAGCCCCTGCAACAACTCCACGTACCGGCTGTCGGTGATCACGACCTGGCAGTCGGCCAGCCGGGCGTCCCGCACCAGCGCCTCGCCGCGCCGGCTCGTGTTCAGCCCGACGAGCACCGCGCCGGCCAGCGCGGCCCCGCCGAGGAGGAACGAGTACTCCGGCACGTTGTCCAGCAGCACGCCGATGTGGAAGGGCCCGGGCCGGCGCAGCGACCGCAGCAGCGCGGCCCGGTCCGCGCACTCACGCACGTGGTCGTGCCAGGACCACCGCTGGTCCTCGAACGCGAGGCCGGGGTTCGCATCGTCCGCGCGCGCGAGCAGCAGCTCGGTGACGGTGGGGATCCGATCCCCAGGCGCGGTCATGCGAACCTCCCTCTCAGGCCGGCTCCGCGGCCAGCGCGGCGCCGATCCTGCGCAGCTGAGTGGTGGCGCCGCCAAGGCTGAACTCGATGCGTTTCGTGGCAACAAAATATCGATGGAGCGGGTAGTCCACGTCAATACCCACGCCACCGTGAATGTGCACGGCCGCATGCGCGATGCGGTGCCCGCCGTCCGCCGCCCAGAACTTCGCGGTCGCTATCTCATTGTGGGCATGCAGATTTTTGGACACTCGCCAAGCGGCCTGCCAGAGTGTGAGGCGTATTGCCTCGGCGTCGATGTAGCAGTCGGCGAGCCGCTGGCCAACTGCCTGAAATGTCGCTATCGGACGCCCAAATTGCACTCTGCCAGTTGCGTATCTGGCTGTCATCTGCAGACTTTCCGCGGAAATGCCCGCCTGGAGCGCGCAAAGGCCGACGGTGCCGCGAGTGGTGAGCCAGTCGATGACGGGCGCGCCCTCCCCCGCGGAACCGAGGACGCGGTCCTCGGCGAGTGCGACGTCGTCGAGTTCCAGGAGTCCCTCGGCGTCACCGTCGACGATCTGCTGGCGGCGCACGGTCACGCCAGCGTCCTGTGGCGTGACAAGAAACACAGTCGGTCCGCCGGAAGTTTCGGCCGGGACAAGAAAGAGATCAGCGACCGGACCAGCGGGGACGGCAACTTTCGTCCCGTGCAAACGCCATGTCGCAGATGCACTTGCACGCGTGGCGGAGGTGGTGGGCGCCGGACCGTCACCGGCCTCTTCGGACAGTGCGGCGCTCAGCACGAGCCTTCCCGCCGCGGCGGGCGCGGCCCACGCCGCGCGCTGGGCGTCGCTGCCGAACTCCGCGATCGCGGACGCGGCCTGGACGATCGATGGCAAATAGGGCACGGGTGCGACCCGGCGTCCCAGCTCGACGAGCACCGCGCACTGCGCGAGCAGGTCCAGTCCGCTGCCGCCGACCGACTCGGGCAGCGCCGCGGCCAGCACGCCGGCCTTCGCCAGCTCCGTCCACAGTGAACGGTCGAAACGGTCGCCGGTCGCCTCGACCTCGGCGAGGCGGGCGGGCGTCGCGTGGTCGGCGAGGATGGTGCGGGTCAGCTCCGCGAGGTCGGTGTCCTGGTCGTCGAATGAGAAGTCCATGCACATTCACCTCTTCGCCGGGGGCATGCCGAGACCGACGGCCGCCACGATGTCGCGTTGCACCTCGTTGGTCCCGCCGCCGAACGTGAGGATCAGCGCGGCGCGGTGCATGCGTTCGATCCGTCCGCGCAGCACCGCACCCGGGGACCCGGTCCGCACGTACGCCTGCGGTCCGAGCACCTCCATCAGCAGCCGGTAGGCCTCGGTCGCGAACTCCGTGCCGAACACCTTCGTCGCCGACGCGTCCGCGGGGCTCAGGCCCTTGTCGACGCCCCAGGCGATCTTCCAGTTGACGAGCTTGAGGAACTCCGCCTTGGCGTGGACGCGCGCGAGGTGGATCTGCACCCATTCCTGGTCGATCACCCGCCGCCCGTCCGGCAGCTTCGTCTGCTGCGCCCACTCGCGCACGGCCCGCAGCGCCTCGCGGACCGGCGCCGACGACGTCAGCGCGACGCGCTCGTGGTTGAGCTGGTTGGTGATCAGCGGCCAGCCCCGGTTCAGCTCGCCGACCAGGTTCTCGGCGGGGACCCGGACGTCGGAGTAGTAGGTCGCGCTCGTCGTCGGCCCGGACATCGTGCGCACCGGCGTCCACGAGAAGCCCGGCGCGTCCGTCGGCACGATGATCATCGAGAGGCCCTTGTGCTTCGGCGCGTCCGGGTCGGTGCGGCAGGCCAGCCACACGTAGTCCGCGTACTGGATCAGCGACGTCCACATCTTCTGGCCGTTGATGACCCAGGAGTCCCCGTCGGCGACCGCGCGGGTCCGCAGCGCGGCGAGGTCCGTGCCGGCCTCGGGTTCGCTGTAGCCGATCGAGAAGTGGATCTCCCCGGCGGCGATGCGCGGCAGGTAGAACCGCTTCTGTTTTTCGGTCCCGAACCGCATGATCGTCGGACCGACCGTGTTGATCGTCAGGAACGGCACGGGTGCCCCGGCGACGGCCGCCTCGTCCGTGAAGACGAGCTGGTCCAGCATGGGTCTGGCCTGTCCGCCGTACTCCTCGGGCCAGCCGAGCGCGAGCCAGCCGTCGGCGCCCATCTGGCGCACGACCTCCTTGTACACGTCGCCGTCGCCGTAGTCCCCGCCGCTGGCGAGCGCTTCGCGCCGCTCCGGGGTCATCAGCTCGGCGAAGTACGCCCGCAGCTCGCGCCGCAGCGCCTCCTGCTCAGGTGTGTATGCGATGTGCACCGGCACTCCCTGGCTACTAGAACACGTTCTAGGAATGTACTAGAGTCCGAGCCAGACGAGGAGGTCCGGCGATGAAGGCGGCAGTTCTCCACCAGGTGGGCGACACCGAGCTCGAGCTGCGCGACGACGTGACGACCACCGACGTCGGCCCTCGTGAGATCAGGATCCGGGTCCGGGCCACCGGTGTCTGCCACAGCGACGTGTCGGCGATGGACGGCACGCTGCCCGCGCTGGCGCCGGGCATCATCGGTCACGAGGGCGCCGGCGAGGTCGTCGAGATCGGCGCCGGCGTCAGTGAGCTCGCGGTCGGCGACCACGCCGTCCTCACGTTCGTCCCGCCGTGCGGCGGCTGCGTCAACTGTGTCGGCGGGCGGCCGCACCTGTGCGCGATCCACACGATCGCCGCGTTCATGAACCCGCGCTTCAGGATCGGCGACACGAGTGTGTTCGGGTACGCCGGCACCGGCACGTTCGCCGAGGAACTGGTCGTACCGGTGGAGGGCGCGGTCAGGATCCCGGACGACGTGCCGTTCGAGATCGCCGCGCTCGTCGCGTGCGGGGTCATGACCGGTGTCGGCGCGGTGATCAACACGGCGAGGGTGGAGATCGGCTCGACCGTGCTGGTGTTCGGCTGCGGTGGCGTCGGCGTCTCGGTCATCCAGGGCGCGCGGCTCGCCGGCGCGTCCCAGATCGTCGCGGTCGACCCGCTCACCGAGAAGCACGAGGCAGCCAGGCACTTCGGCGCCACGCACACCGTCACGCCGGACGAACTGGCCGGCCTGCACGCCTCGCTGACCGAGAGCCAGGGCTGGGACTACGCGTTCGACGTGGTCGGCGCGCCCGCCACGATCCGGGCCGCGTGGGACAACGCCCGCCGCGGCGGCACGGCCGTCGTGGTCGGCGCCGGGCGCGGGGACGCGATGGTGCGGTTCAGCGCGCAGGAGCTGTTCCTGCACGACAAGCGGTTGCTCGGCTCGTTCTACGGCGGCGCGGACGTGCGGCGGGACTACCCGCGGCTGCTGGCGCTGTGGCGCGCCGGCCGGCTCGACCTCGACAGCATGATCAGCAGGCGGATCACGCTCGACGAGATCAACGACGGCCTGCGGGCGCTCAAGGACGGCGCCAACGTCATCCGGCAGATCGTCACCTTCTGACATGGGTGCGGGAGCGAAGGAGCGAACGTCGACCGGACCGACGAGCACGCAGGCCCGGCGAGGAACGAGCCTTGGGCCCCCGCGCAGGAGTGGAAGGACTGGCGTATGAGCGGAGCGCCTGAACCAACACGGCTCGGTCTCGAGGGCAAGGTCGCCGTCGTCACCGGTGCCGGGTCCGGGCTCGGGCGGGCCGAGGCGCTCGCGCTCGCCCGCGGGGGTGCCGACCTCGTGGTCAACGACGTGGCCGACTCCGACGTGGTCGACGAGATCGAGGCGCTGGGTGTCAAGGCCGTTCTGGTCCGCGGTGACGTGTCCTCCTCGGACACCGCACGCGAGATCACCGACACCGCGGTCGAACGGTTCGGCGGCCTGCACGTGCTCGTCAACAACGCCGGCGTGCTGCGGGACCGGATGCTGTTCAACATGTCCGACGAGGAGTGGGACCTCGTCGTCCGCGTGCACCTGCGCGGCCACTTCCTGTTGTCCCGCAACGCGGCCGCGTACTGGCGCGGGCTCGCGAAGGCGAACGGCGGCACCACCTACGGCCGGGTCGTCAACACCACGTCCGAGGCGTTCCTGTTCGGCTCCGAGGGGCAGCCGAACTACGCCGCGGCCAAGGCCGGCATCACCGCGCTCACGGTCGCGACCGCGCGCGGCCTCGCCCGCTACGGCGTGACGGCCAACGCGATCTGCCCGCGTGCGCGGACCGCCATGACCGCCGTCGTCTTCGGCGACGCGCCGGCGGATGGCGTGGATCCCCTGTCTCCGGACCACGTCGCGCCTCTCGTCGCCTACCTCGCCTCGCCGGCCGCCGGGCACATCAGCGGTCAGGTGTTCGTCGCCTACGGCGGGATGGTCGCGCTGCTCGCGCCACCGGCCGTCGAGGCCAGGTTCGAAGACCCACAGTGGACCATGCGGTCCCTGGACGCCGCGCTCGGCACGTACTTCGCCGGCCGCGACCCCGGGAAGACCTTCGCCGCCACCGAGCTGATGTCCTTGAAGGAGGACGCGCGATGACACTGAGCCTGGGTCCCCGCCGGGACGCGGTGGGCCTGAAGGACGGGGCACTGCTGGTCGACGGCAAGTGGCGGCCGGCGAGCGACGGCGCCACCTGGACGCACCGGCACCCGGCCACCGGCGAGGCGATCGGCACCGTCCCGGTCGCGAACGAGTCCGATGTGGACGAGGCGGTGCGCGCCGCCCGGCACGCCTTCGACGAGGGTGACTGGCCGCGCGCCCGGGCCCACATCCGGGTGGGGGTGCTGCTGAGGTACGCGTCGCTGCTGCGCGAGCACGCCGAGGAGCTGCGTGGGTTGCAGGCACTGGACAACGGCGTGCCGCTCATGTTCAGCACCAACATCTACGCCGGCTCGGTCGAGATCGCCGCGGACGTGTTCACCCACCACGCCGGCTGGGTGGACAAGGTCGGCGGCCAGACCCTGCCGCCGTACCAGGGCGGCGACCACCTCGCGATGACCTTCCGCGACCCGATCGGCGTGGTGGCGGCGATCCTGCCGTGGAACGCGCCGTTCCTGCTGTTCGCGCAGAAGCTCGGGCCGGCGCTCGCGGCCGGCTGCACGGTGGTGCTCAAGCCGTCGGAGTTCGCGTCCTTCGCCGTGCTGCGGATGGTGGAGCTGCTGAGCGAGGCCGGCCTGCCGGACGGCGTCGTCAACGTCGTGACCGGACCGGGCAGTCCCACCGGCGAGGCGCTGATCACCCACCCGCTCGTCGACAAGATCAGCTTCACCGGCAGCCGGGCCGTCGGCCGGCACATCGTCGAGGCCTCCGCCGGAACGCTCAAGCGGGTCTCGCTCGAACTGGGCGGCAAGAGCCCGACGCTGGTGTTCCCGGACGCGCCGGACGTCGGGATGGCCGCGATGACCACGGTCGGTACCGTCACCATGGGCCTGTCCGGGCAGGCGTGCGTGGCGCACACGCGGGCGCTGGTGCACCGGGACGTCTACGACCAGTTCCTCGGGGCCGCCGAGACGATGGCCGGGGCGGTCACCTACGGGGACCCGTTCGAGCTGAGCACCACGGCGAGCCCCCTGATCAACACCAGGCAGCTGGACCGCGTGCTCGGGCTCATCGAGCGCGGCCGCGCGGCGGGCGCCCGGCTGGTGTGCGGCGGCGAGCGTGCCGGCGGCGACCTGGCCGAGGGCAACTTCGTCCGCCCCACCATCTTCGCCGACGTGGACAACGACATGGAGATCGCCCGCGAGGAGGTCTTCGGTCCCGTGCTCGCCGTCATCCCCTTCACCGACGAGAACGAGGCGGTCCGGATCGCCAACGACACCGACTACGGCCTGGGCGCCGGGTTGTACACGGCGGACGCCAAGCGGGCGTTTCGACTGGCGCGCCGGCTGCGTGCCGGTACGGTGGGGATCAACGGTTTCCAGGTGGAGCCGCACCTGCCGTTCGGCGGCTTCAAGCAGTCCGGGCTCGGCCGCGAGGGCGGGCAGAGCGCGTTCGAGGCGTACACCGAGCTGAAGACCGTGTTGATGCCGCTGACCGACGAGATGATGTAGCCATGGGACGACTGTCGGGGAAGGTAGCGCTCGTCACGGGTGCCGCGGGCGGGCAGGGCGCGGCCGCCGTGCGCCGGTTCGTCGAGGAGGGCGCGCGGGTGGTCGTCGCCGACGTGCGCGACGAGGAGGGCAGGGCGCTCGCCGACGAGCTTGGCGCGCACTTCGTCCACCTCGACGTGTCCGAAGAGGACGGTTGGACCGCCGCGGTCGCCGAGACCACGGCCGTGTACGAACACCCGAACGTGCTCGTCAACAACGCCGGCGTGCTGCACTTCGCGCGGCTGCAGGACACCACGTTGTCCGACTACCTGCGGGTCATCCACATCAACCAGGTCGGCACGTTCCTCGGCATGCGTGGCGTCGTGCCCGGCATGAAGAAGGCCGGTGGCGGTTCGATCATCAACGTCTCCTCGATCGAGGGGTTGCGGGCCGCGCCGCTGCTGACCGCCTACACGGCCAGCAAGTTCGCGATCCGCGGCATGACGAAGGTCGCGGCACTGGAGTTGGCCGGCAGGGGCGTGCGGGTAAACTCCGTGCACCCGGGCATGATCGAGACCGGGATGATCCCCGCGGCGCTCGGCGGCCAGGAGGTGGACATGACGTTCGTCGGCAAGAAGGTGCCGCTCGGGCGCGTCGGTCAGCCGAGCGAGATCGCCGAGCTGACCGTGTTCCTCGCGAGCGACGAGAGCTCCTACTGCACCGGTGCCGAGTTCGTCGCGGACGGCGGCGTGACCGCGGGGCATTCACTGTCGAACCTCGGGTAACCCCTGGTATTTTCATTCGTTGGACATCATGGGTGATGGCTTGTGAGCGATACCGCCGGGACACGTGCCGCGCCTGTGCGTGCCCTCGCCCAGGTCGGGCGGATGTCCACGTTGGCGTGGGAGGTGGCGAGGAACACGCCGCGCCGCCCTTTCCAGTGGCGTGAGCTGATCCAGCAGTGCTGGTTCTTCGCCAGCGTCACGATCCTGCCGACCGCGCTCGTGTCGATCCCGTTCGGCGCGGTCATCGCGTTGCAGCTCGGCTCGCTGACCCAGCAGATCGGCGCGCAGTCGTTCACCGGCGCGGCCAGCGCGCTCGCGATCGTGCAGCAGGCCAGCCCGCTGATCACGGCGTTGCTCGTGGCCGGTGCCGGCGGGTCGGCCATGTGCGCGGACATCGGCTCCCGCACGATCCGCGAGGAGATCGACGCGCTCGAGGTGCTCGGCGTGTCCCCGGTGCAGCGGCTGATCGTGCCGCGCGTGCTCGGTATGACCATTGTGGCCGTGCTGCTCAACGGTCTGGTCAGCGTCGTCGGCGTCGTGGGCGGCTACTACTTCAACGTCGTGATGCAGGGCGGGACGCCGGGTGCCTACCTCGCGTCGTTCAACGCGCTGGCCCAGCTGTCCGACCTGTGGGTGTCGGAGTTGAAGGCGGTGCTGTACGGGTTCGTGGCCGGTACCGTCGCCGCCTACCGCGGGTTGAACCCGGGGCGGGGGCCGAAGGGCGTCGGCGACGCGGTGAACCAGACCGTGGTCGTCACGTTCCTGCTGCTGTTCCTGATCAACGTGGTGATCACGGGGATCTACCTGCAGATCGTTCCCCCGAAGGGAATGTGACGCCATGGCCACAGTGGACATTCCGCCGAAAGTGCCCAGGCGACTGGTGGTCGTCGCGAACCAGCCGCTCGACGGTCTCGCCACGCTCGGCCAGCAGCTCGCCTTCTACGCCCGGGTACTCGCGTGGGTGCCGCGCACGCTCGCGCACTACCCACGAGAGATCCTGCGGCTCCTGTCGGACGTCTTCTTCGGATCCGGTGCGCTCGCGGTCATCGGCGGCACGCTCGGCGTGATGATCGGCATGACCGTGTTCACCGGCCTGATCGTCGGCCTCCAGGGTTACTCCGCGTTGAACCAGCTCGGTACGTCCGCCCTTACCGGGTTCATCGCGGCGTATTTCGACACCCGGGAGGTCGCGCCGCTGGCCGCCGGGCTCGCGCTGTCCGCGACCGTGGGTTGCGGGTTCACCGCGCAGCTCGGCGCCATGCGGATCTCCGAGGAGATCGACGCGCTCGAGGTGATGGCGGTGCCCAGCCTGCCGTACCTGGTGACCACGCGGGTGATCGCCGCGGTGGCGGCCGTGATCCCGCTGTACCTGGTGGGCCTGCTGTCGTCGTACGTGGCCTCGCGGCAGGTGACCGTGTGGGTGTACGGCCAGTCGACCGGCACCTACGACCATTACTTCCACCTGTTCTTACCACCGGAGGACGTGCTGTGGTCGTTCCTCAAGGTGATGGTGTTCAGCGTCGTGATCATCCTCGTGCACTGCTACTACGGCTACACCGCGACCGGCGGGCCGGCCGGGGTGGGCGTGGCCGTCGGTAGGGCGGTGCGCGCGGCGATCGTGGTGCAGATGCTGCTCGACTTCTTCCTGTCCCTGGCCATCTGGGGTGCCACGACGACAGTACGGATAGCCGGATGAGCGAACGTGCGAGCGCGAGGTGGGTGCCGAAGGAGAGACTCCGGTACCAGATCTACGGGCTGATCTTCCTGGTGATCGCCGGGATGTTCGTCGTGCTCTCGATCGCCTTCTACCGCAAGACGTTCACCCCGGTCGTGCCGGTCACGCTGGAGACCGACCACGTCGGCAACCAGCTGCGTGCCGGCGCGGACGTCAAGCTGCGCGGGCTGATCGTCGGTGAGGTGCGGGGGATCGAGCCCAGGGGCGACCACGCGGTGCTGGATCTCGCGATGGATCCCGACCAGATCGGGAGGATCCCGGCGAACGTGACCGCGCGGCTGCTGCCGAAGACGCTGTTCGGCGAACGTTACGTGGCACTGCAGGTCCCGTCCGCCCCCACTGGACGGTTGCGCGAGGGCTCGGTGATCGGGCAGGACCGCACCAGCTCGGCCATCGAGATCGAGCAGGTGCTCGACAACCTCATGCCGGTGCTGCAGGCCGTCCAGCCGGAGAAGCTGTCGGCGACGCTGACCGCCATGTCGACGGCGCTGAGGGGCCAGGGCGAGGACTTCGGCGACACGCTGGTCGAGCTGGGCCGCTACCTCGGGCAGATCGAGCCGTCGCTGCCGGACCTGCGGGCCGACATCGACAAGCTCGCGCAGGTCGCGGACACCTACGCGACCGCGGGACCGGAGCTGCTGACGGCGTTGCGGGACCTGACCGTCACCACGCGGACGGTGGTCGAGCAACGCGGCCAGCTCCAGAACCTGTACTCGACGCTGACCAACGCGTCCATCGACCTCGGCAACTTCCTGGCCGCCAACGAGGACAACATCATCGGCCTGGCCAGCACCTCGACGTCCACCCTCGCGGTGCTGGCCAAGTACGCGCCCGAGTACCCGTGCCTGCTGAAGCAGATCACCGACGCCATCCCGAGCGCGGACCGCGCGTTCGGCAAGGGCACGGACACCCCGAACGTCTCCAAGGTCACCATCGAGATCACCGCGAGCCGCGGCAAGTACCTGCCCGGTGTGGACACCCCGCGCTACGACGACAAGCGCGGCCCCCGCTGCTACCCGGTGGCGCACCCGCCGGCCGTGTTCCCGCAGTACCCGGAAGGCGGCGGCCTCAGGGACGGCTCGTCGAAACCGCCGGCACCGCACAACGACCGCCCGCAGGACTTCCCGAACACGCTGCCGCAGTCGCTGACCAGCCAGCCGCGGATCGCGAACAGCCCGGCCGAGCAGCAGCTGATCGCCGCGCTGGTCGCGCCGGGCCTCGGGGTGGCGCCGTCGCAGGTGCCGGCCTGGAGCTCGTTGCTGGTCGGGCCGCTGTTCCGCGGCACGGAGGTGACCCTCCGATGAGCGGAGCTTGCGGAGCGAACCATCGGTACGCAGGACGCCACCGAGCCCGCGGAGCGTTCCGGTGCCGCGGAGCGGGGGAGGTGGTGTCGTGAGGAACTTCGTCGGACCACTCGTGAAGATGGTCGTGTTCGCCGTGGTCACCATCACGCTGACGGCGTTGCTGGGCCTCACGATCGCCAACACCGCCCTCGGCCCGACCAAGGGTTACGCCGCCAGGTTCGCCGACGCGACCGGCCTCAACGTCGGTGACGACATCCGCATGTCCGGCGTCCGGATAGGACAGGTGACCGACATCTCCGTCGCCGAGAACAGGTACGCGGACGTGCGGTTCGACGTCGAGGCAGGCCGCCGGCTGCCGCGGACGGTCACCGCGACCATCAAGTACCGCAACCTGATCGGCCAGCGGTACATCTCGCTCGGCATCGGCGCCGGCGAGACGAACGCGGTGCTGGAGCCCGGCGACACCATCCCGATCGCGCGGACCCAGCCGGCGCTCAACCTCACCCAGCTGTTCAACGGGTTCCAGCCGCTGTTCCAGGCGCTGCGGCCCGAGGACGTGAACAAGCTGGCGGGCGAGCTGATCCAGGTCCTGCAGGGCGAGGGCGGCACGATCGACAGCGTGCTCACGCACACCGCGTCGCTGGCGTCGACGGTCGCGAGCAAGGACCAGGTGATCGGGCAGGTCATCGACAACCTCAACACCGTGCTGACGACGGTCAACGACCGCACGAACGAGGTGTCGGGCCTCATCGACCAGCTGCAGCAGCTGGCGACGGGCCTCGCCCGGCAACGGGAGTCGATCGGCAGCGCGATCAGCGCGCTGGGTGACCTGACCACGTCGACGGCGGGCCTGCTGTCCACGGTCAGGCCGCCGCTGAAGGACGACATCGCCGCGCTCGGTGACCTGGCCGGGAACCTGGCGGACCAGGGGGACACGGTGGACAAGTTCCTGGCCGGCCTGCCGCACAAGATCCAGACCATCAACCGCGTGTCCAGCTACGGCGGTTGGTACAACTACTACCTCTGCAGCATGCGCGGGCGGATCGGCGTGTCGGACCTGGGGATCTCGGTGGACCTCCCGCTGATCCCCATCCCCGGCACCCCGATGGCGGAGAGGTGCCAGTGATGAAACGGCTCAAGGACAGGGACCAGGCCGCCGTCGGGACCGTCACCCTCGTGCTCATCGTGCTGGGGCTGCTGGTCGCGTTCAACGCCGACGACCTGCCGATCATCGGCGGCGGCACCACGTACACGGCCGAGTTCCGCGAGTCGGCCGGGTTGCGGCCGGGCAACGAGGTGCGACTGGCCGGCGTGAAGGTCGGCGCGGTCCGCGGCGTGGAGCTGGCCCGCAACAAGGTGGTCGTCGACTTCCGGGTCGAGGACGTCAGCCTCGGCGACCGGAGCACGGTGTCCATCGAGATCAAGACCCTGTTGGGGGACAAGTACCTCGCGATCTCCTCCGCCGGCCGCGACCCGCAGAGCGCCAACACGCCGATCCCGGTGAGCCGGACGCGGACGCCGTTCGACATCGTCCCCGCGGTCGGCAAGCTGTCGCAGACCGTCGACAAGATCGACACCGGACAGCTCGCCCAGAGCTTCCAGGTGCTGTCCGACACGTTCGCCAACTCCCCGCAGCACATCAAGGACACGCTCACCGGCCTGTCGCAGATCTCGGCCGTACTGTCCACACGGGACGAACAGCTGCGGACCCTGCTCGCGAACACCGCCGGCTTCAGCAAGACGCTGGCCGACCGGGACGACCAGCTGAAGAAACTGTTCGGCGACGCGTCCCTGCTGCTCGGCGAGCTGCAGTTCCGCCGCGAGGCCGTGCACTCGCTGCTGACCGGCACCACGAACCTCGCCGGCGAGCTGCGCGGCCTCGTCGCCGACAACCAGGCGCAGCTGCGACCGGTGCTGACCGACCTCGACAAGGTCACCGCGATCCTGGCCAAGAACCAGAAGAACCTCAACGACAGCCTGCACTCGCTCGCGCCGTACGTGCGGATGTTCAACAACGTCGTCGGCAACGGCCGCTGGTTCGAGGGCTACATCTGCGGGCTCCTGCCGCCGACGACCGACCTCGGGGTCTTCGACATCAACCCGCAGGGCTGCGAGACCCCACTCGCCTACACGGGCGGCAACTGATGAACGTACGAGGCATGCTCACGGAGAGCCAGGCGAGCCGCCGGGCCGCGCTCGCCGTGATCTACGCGGTGGCGATCATCCTGGTGACCGCGTTCGCGCTGTGGTGGCTCACGATGCGCCCGGCCGGCACGAGGATCACCGCGTACTTCTCGAGAACCGTCGGCGTGTACGCGGGATCCGAGGTCAAGGTGCTCGGCGTCGGCGTCGGCCGCATCGACTCCGTCACCCCGCAAGGGGACCGCGTCAGGGTCGAGATGACCGTCGACGACGGGGTCGAGATCCCCGCGAACGCGCAGGCGGTCGTGGTGGCGCCGTCGCTGGTCAGCGACCGGTACGTCCAGCTGACCCCCGCCTACGAGGCCGGCCCGCTGATGAGGAGCGGTACGGTGATCCCGCTCGACCGCACCGCGACGCCCGTCGAGCTGGACGACCTCACGGCCAGCGTCAACGACCTCGCCACCGCACTGGGTCCCAACGGTGCCAACAAGAACGGCGCGCTCGCCAACGTGCTCGACACCGCGGCCGCGAACCTCTCCGGCAACGGCGAGCTGTTCAACCAGACCATCAAGCAGCTCTCCGACGCCTCTGCGGTCCTCGCCGACTCGAGTGGGGACTTGTTCACGACCGTCGACAACCTCAACACCTTCACGACCGCGCTCGCCGAGAGCGACGCGCAGGTGCGGGAGTTCAACGACCGGCTCGCCGACGTGAGCGGCTACCTGGCCGACGACCGGGAC
>NZ_JBJMIE010000320.1:0-11059 GCF_045807065.1 Actinophytocola sp.
AGCGGGACCCGCAGCCGCTCGGGCGGATCGTCGGGCGGATCGCACTCGAACGCGGGTGGAGCGGGCAGCTCACCACCGGTCGCCTCTTCGACCGCTGGCACCTGATCGTCGGCCCGGACGTCGCCGAGCACGCGCGGCCGGTGGAGCTGAAGGACGCGGAACTCACCGTGCAGGCCGACTCGACCGCATGGGCGACGCAGCTGCGCCTGCTCCAGCGGCAGCTCCTCGCCAAGATCGCCGCCGGGGTCGGGAACGACGTGGTCAAGCGCCTGAAAGTGCTGGGTCCGACCGCTCCGAACTGGCGCTACGGGCCACGGCACGTGCGTGGCCGGGGGCCTCGCGACACCTACGG
Source organism: Actinophytocola sp. (assembly GCF_045807065.1). Taxonomy (GTDB): domain Bacteria; phylum Actinomycetota; class Actinomycetes; order Mycobacteriales; family Pseudonocardiaceae; genus Actinophytocola. The sequence goes on from NZ_JBJMIE010000320.1 coordinate 353, forward strand.
GTGACCCCGGTTGGCGCTGGCGGGCCGGAAGGTGTGAAATCGCCGAAGTAGAACCGCCGCACGCGTACGGGGTCGGTCGAGGGCCGTTGAACGCGCCTGTGACGGAGCTAGGGGTGTGTTCGCCCCCCTTCAGTGGACGCGCACCAGTACTATTGAGACAGGCGATCGGCCAGGCCCTTTTCCGGACAGGAGAACCTCCGCCCGTGGTGAACAACAACCATGAATACAACGCGTCCTCCATCAAGAAGCTGGAAGGCCTCGAAGCCGTTCGCAAGCGCCCGGGCATGTACATCGGGTCCACCGGTGAGCGCGGTCTCCACCACCTGATCCAGGAGGTCGTGGACAACTCGGTCGACGAGGCGATGGCCGGTTACGCGACGAAGGTCGAGGTCACGCTGCTGGCCGACGGCGGTGTGCGGGTCGTCGACGACGGCCGCGGCATCCCGGTCGAGATGCACCCGGAGTACAAGAGGCCGACGGTCGAGATCGTCCTGACCGAGCTGCACGCCGGCGGCAAGTTCGACAGCGACACCTACGCGGTGTCCGGCGGCCTGCACGGCGTCGGCGTCTCCGTGGTCAACGCGCTGTCCACCCAGCTCGACGTCGAGATCCACTACAAGGGCAAGATCTGGCGCCAGCACTACGACCGTTCGGTGCCGGGTCCGCTCACCGAGCACGGCGACACCGACCACACCGGCACCTCGGTCACGTTCTGGGCCGACGACGGCATCTTCGAGACCACCACCTACAACGCCGAGACCATCGCGCGCCGGCTGCAGGAGATGGCGTTCCTCAACAAGGGCCTCACCATGGTCCTGCGCGACGAGCGGGTGGCCGAGGAGGAGACCCACGAGGACGCCGAGGGCCACGCCGCGCGGGTCAAGGAGCGCAAGTACCACTACCCGGGTGGGCTCGAGGACTTCGTCAAGCACATCAACCACACCCGCGAGGCCATCCACCAGAGCGTCATCGCGTTCGACGCGAAGGGCGACGGCGTCGAGGTCGAGGTGGCGATGCAGTGGAACACCGGCTACAGCGAGTCGGTGTACACGTTCGCCAACACGATCAACACCGCCGAGGGCGGCACTCACGAGGAGGGCTTCCGCGCCGCGCTGACCCGCGTGGTCAACGTGTACGCGCGCGACAAGAAGCTGCTCAAGGAGAAGGACCAGAACCTCACCGGCGACGACATCCGCGAGGGCCTCGCGGCGATCATCTCGATCAAGCTGGCCGAGCCGCAGTTCGAGGGGCAGACCAAGCAGAAGCTCGGCAACACCGAGGCCAAGACGTTCGTGCAGACGAACTGCAACGAGATGCTGGCCGACTGGTTCGAGCGCAACCCGTCCGACGCGCGGACGATCGTGACGAAGGCGGTCTCCTCGGCCCAGGCCCGGATGGCGGCCCGCAAGGCCAGGGAGCTGGTTCGCCGCAAGGGCGCGCTCGACATCGGCGGCCTGCCCGGCAAGCTGAAGGACTGCCGGTCGACCAACCCGGAGGAGTGCGAGCTCTACATCGTGGAGGGCGACTCCGCGGGTGGCTCGGCCAAGGAGGGGCGTGACTCCCGCTTCCAGGCGATCCTCCCCATTCGCGGCAAGATCATCAACGTGGAGAAGGCCCGCATCGACCGGGTCCTCAAGAACACCGAGGTCCAGAGCCTGATCACCGCGCTGGGCACCGGCATCCACGAGGACTTCGACGAGTCGAAGCTGCGGTACCACAAGATCGTGCTGATGGCCGACGCGGACGTCGACGGCCAGCACATCCGGACGCTGCTGCTGACGCTGCTGTTCCGGTTCATGCGGCCGCTGGTCGAACACGGGTACGTGTACCTCGCGCAGCCGCCGCTGTACAAGATCAAGTGGCAGCGCACCGAGCCCGAGTTCGCCTACTCCGACCGCGAGCGCGACGGCCTGATGCAGGCCGGGCTCGAGGCCGGCAAGAAGATCAACAAGGACGACGGCATCCAGCGCTACAAGGGTCTCGGCGAGATGAACGCCGACGAGCTGTGGGAGACCACCATGGACCCGGCGCACCGCCTGCTGCTGCAGGTGACCCTGGACGACGCCGCCCAGGCGGACGAGCTGTTCAGCGTGCTGATGGGCGAGGACGTCGAGGCCCGCCGCTCGTTCATCACCCGCAACGCCAAGGACGTCCGCTTCCTCGACGTGTAGTCGTCGGAACGCGCGTTGAAAGGAACTTCGTGACCGAGACACTGCCGCCTGTGCCACCGGAGAACGACCGCACCGAACCGGTCGACATCCAGCAGGAGATGCAGCGCTCCTACATCGACTACGCGATGTCCGTCATCGTGTCCCGAGCGCTGCCGGACGTCCGCGACGGCCTCAAGCCCGTCCACCGCCGCGTCCTGTACTCGATGTACGACACGGGCCTGCGACCGGAGCGCAGCCACGTCAAGTGCTCCCGCATCGTCGGTGACGTCATGGGTAACTACCACCCCCACGGCGACTCCGCGATCTACGACGCCCTCGTGCGCCTGGCGCAGCCGTGGTCCATGCGGTACCCGTTGATCGACGGTCAGGGCAACTTCGGGTCCCCGGGCAACGACCCGCAGGCCGCCATGCGGTACACCGAGGCGCGCATGACGCCCCTCGCGATGGCGATGCTGCAGGACATCACCGAGGACACCGTCGACTTCGCCGACAACTACGACGGCAAGACGCAGGAGCCGACGGTCCTCCCGGCCCGCATCCCGAACCTGCTCGTCAACGGCAGCAACGGCATCGCGGTCGGCATGGCGACCAACATCCCGCCGCACAACCTGCGGGAGGTCGCGGCCGGTGTCGTCTGGGCGCTGGAGAACTGGGACGCCTCCGACGACGAGACCCTGGCCGCGATGATGCTGCGGATCAAGGGGCCGGACTTCCCGACGAAGGGTCTGATCCTCGGCACCCGAGGCATCGAGGACTGCTACCGCACCGGCCGCGGCTCGATCCGCATGCGTGCGGTCGTCGAGGTCGACGAGGACCAGAAGGGCCGCACGATCCTGGTCGTCACCGAGCTGCCGTACCAGGTGAACCCGGACAACCTGATCGAGAACATCGCGACGCTCGTTCGGGACGGCAGGGTCGGCGGTATCGCGAACGTCGACGACGAGTCGTCCAAGCGTGCCGGCATGCGGATCGTGATCACGCTCAAGCGGGACGCGGTCGCCAAGGTCGTGCTGAACAACCTGTACAAGCACACGCAGCTGCAGCACAACTTCGGCGTGAACATGCTGTCGCTGGTCGACGGCGTGCCACGCACGCTGCGGCTCGACCAGATGATCCGGCACTACGTCCGCCACCAGGTCGACGTCATCGTCCGGCGCACCCGCTACCGACTGCGCAAGGCGGAGGAGCGGGCCCACATCCTGCGTGGTCTGGTCAAGGCGCTCGACGCGATCGACGAGGTCATCGCGTTGATCCGCCGCTCGCCGACCGTCGACGAGGCCCGCACCGGTCTGATCGCGCTGCTCGAGATCGACGAGATCCAGGCCAACGCCATCCTCGAGATGCAGCTGCGCCGCCTGGCCGCCCTCGAACGGCAGAAGATCATCGAAGAGCTGGCCGAGATCGAGAAGGTCATCGCCGACCTGCAGGACATCCTGGCCAAGCCGGAGCGCCAGCGGGGCATCGTCCGCGACGAGCTCATGGAGATCGTCGACAAGCACGGCGACGACCGGCGCACCCAGATCATCCCGTTCGACGGCGACGTGTCGGTCGAGGACCTGATCGCGGTCGAGGACGTGGTCGTCACGATCACGCGGACGGGTTACGCGAAGCGCACCAAGACCGACCTGTACCGGGCGCAGAAGCGCGGCGGCAAGGGCGTGCAGGGCGCCGGCCTGAAACAGGACGACATCGTGGCGCACTTCTTCGTGTGCTCCACGCACGACTGGATCCTGTTCTTCACCAACAAGGGCCGCGTCTACCGCGCGAAGGCCTACGAACTGCCCGAGGCCAACCGCAACGCGCGCGGCCAGCACGTGGCGAACCTCCTGGCGTTCCAGCCGGACGAGGTGATCGCGCAGGTCATCGAGATCAAGGACTACCAGGTCTCCCCGTACCTGGTGCTCGCCACCAAGAGCGGGCTGGTCAAGAAGAGCCGCCTGTCGGACTTCGACTCGAACCGCGCCGGCGGCCTGATCGGCATCAACCTCCGCGACGACGACGAGCTGGTCGGCGCGGTGCTGTGCTCGGCGGAGGACGACCTGCTCCTGGTGTCCGCCGGCGCCCAGTCCATCCGGTTCCACGCGAGTGACGAGGCCCTGCGCCCGATGGGCCGCGCGACGTCCGGCGTGCTGGGCATGCGGTTCAACGACGGCGACGAGCTGCTGACGCTGGGCGTGGTCCGCTCGGGCACGTTCCTGCTGGTCGCGACCAACGGTGGCTACGCCAAGCGCACGCCCATCGACGACTACCCGGTCCAGGGCCGCGGTGGCAAGGGCGTGCTCACCGTTCAGTACGACAGCAAGCGTGGCAGGCTTGTGGGTGCAGTCATCGTCGAGGAGAACGACGAACTGTACGCGATCACCTCCGCGGGCGGGGTCATCCGGACCTCGGCCGGGGAAGTGCGCAGGGCCGGCCGGCAGACCAAGGGGGTGCGCCTGATGAACCTGTCGGAGGGCACCACCCTGGTCGCGATCGCCCGCAGCGCGGAGGATGCGTCACCGGAACCCGGCACCGCGGCAACCGACGCCGCCGAATTGCCGGCGGAAGGCAACGTACCGGAGGAGCAAGGCGTCATCACCGAAGACGGCGAGCCCTCCGCCGAGGACGGCGACACGCCCGCACAGTCACCAGAGTAAAGCCGCGACACACGTAGGGGATCCGCGTGACACCACCTGAGAAGCCCGGACGCACCGACCAGGGAGCGGAGGCGGACCAGAAGGCCGCCGTCGCCACCAGCGGCCCGGCCCAGCAGGTCGACCAGGCCGCCGGTGGTAATCACGATGGCAATGGTCACAAGCCGCCGGCCACCACACAGGTGGCCGGCGCGGAGGACCTGGAGCTGAGCCACGGCGCCACGCCGCCGTGGCAGCGGGTACAGCAGGCCGAGAAGCCGCACGCCCCGACCCCACCCCCCGGCTCCGGGGAGAAGACGGTGCAGGTGGAACGCCCGGTGGTGACCGGCACGGCCGCACCACGGGCGTTCGCCGGCAACGAGTCCCCGACGGTCAACGTGCCGCACAACCCGCCGCGCCTGTCCACCCCACCGGGCGGCATCCCCGCCGCCGGCCGCACGACGGTGAACCTGGACAGCACGACCAACAACCCGTCCTCGACGGGCCCGCTCCACGCGGTGGGTGCGGCCGCCCCCAGCGCACTGCGCCGCCCGGGCCGCGGCCCGCGACGGGCCAACCTGCAGATCAAGCGCTTCGACCCGTGGTCGGTGCTGAAGCTGTCGCTGGTGCTGGGCGTGGCGCTGTTCTTCGTGTGGCTCGTGGCGGTGGGCATCCTGTACGCCGTGCTGGACGGCATGGGCGTGTGGGACAACCTGAACAACGTCTCCGACCAGCTCCTACAGGGCGACTCGAGCGACAACGTCGAACCCCTCATCAGCGCCGGCCGCGTCTTCGGCGTGGCGGCCATCATCGGCGCGGTCAACATCGTCCTGTTCAGCGCACTGGCAACAGTGGGCGCCTTCATCTACAACGTGTCGGCCGACCTGGCAGGAGGCCTGGAAGTAACCCTGGCGGAACGCGAGTGATGCGGGTGTTGTAGTCTTCTCAACGCATCCGGGGCCTATAGCTCAGGCGGTTAGAGCACTTCGCTGATAACGAAGGGGTCGGAGGTTCAAGTCCTCCTAGGCCCACGGACGATGGACGACCCTGCTCGGTGCTTTGCACCTTCGCTTGGGTCGTCCTTCTCATTATGTTGGGGGGTCGAGCCCCCCATGCCCCCCACGGTGCGGTTGGTTCCGATCCAGCGTGGTTGCTAGGGATAGGGTGCTCGGGTACCGGGTCTTGGTTCCGACCCACCTTGGTTGCCAGGGATAGGTGCTTGGGTACCGGATCTTGGTTCTGAGTCTTGGTTCTGGAACTTGGGTTCTGGAACTTGGGTTCTGAGGCTTGGGTTGGGTTCCCGCCCCCTTCAGGTGGGGGTGTGGCAGACTTGTGGAGCCGTCCGCACGGATCACAGGGGTTGCGGGCGGAGTAGGCCTTGTTTTGCCGAAGGAGGCAATGGACGTGAAGAAGCTTCTCGCACTGGCGGCTGTGGCTGGTGGCGTTCTGTTCGTGATCCGCCGCAACAAGTCGGCCAAGGCGCAGGATGACCTGTGGCGCGAGGCTACCGCTCCTACCGCGGGCAAGAAGGCCTGACACCTCTCAGCTGCGAACGCTGGCGAGCCCTCGCGCCCGCCAGCTTCAGCGCGGGCCCAACCCCGCGCTGGCCGGGGACGTAGCTCAATTGGCAGAGCACTGCCTTTGCAAGGCAGGGGTTAGGGGTTCGATTCCCCTCGTCTCCACGAAGAACCAGCAGGTCACGGGCACCCCTTGTCCACTCAAGATCATTCTTGGGGCACACTGCGGGCACCTCCCGCCGCCTAGTCCATGAGGTCGGCGATCTCGTCCAGCCGGTTTGGGAACAGGTGGCCGTAGCGGTCAAGGGGCATGGTCACGGTCTTGTGCCCCAGCATCTGCTGGACAACCTTGACGTCGGCTCAGAACGCGATCGCGAGGGACGCGGCAGTGTGGCGTAGCTCGTGTGGGTGGAACCCGGCCGGTCCGACCTCCCGTACCTGTTTCCGCCCATCGTGAGCATGTACTGGTGGCGGGATGAGCTGCGCCGCCGGACCGAGCATTGGGCGAGCCTGCATACGCGCCGCAGCCTGGCCGACGCTGTGGTGAGCCGCATCGAGCAGGAGCACCCATATGCGTCCCCGGTGTGGTTGTCCTTCCGATCATCGGTGGCATCCGTCCTACCCTGGACTGGATCACGGCGGAGACCACAGCACCATGCGCACCGTGATCCGCTGAGGACTTTCTCTACTTTGTTCAAGGCGGCCGCCGCTGGCCCGCTGTGCCTATGGCCGGACCGGCACTGCGCGTTGGGCGTGCGGCTGGCGGCGGTCTCCGAGATGGTAGGGACCGCAGTCACGTCGCGTTCGTCGGGAACAACCTGCCACCCCATCGACCTCCACGAGGGCTATCGCACCGCGTCGAGGGGACCGACCCAGCAGCAACCCAGCTCACGAGCGACGCGCCCCCTTGACACGGCGCGATCGGGCTAACGCCAGGTCGACGAGATGGCAGGGACACCCTCCTCGATTAAGGTTGCCAGCGTGACCGACGCCGGCTTTCCCGATCTGTCGCCTGAGGAGTTCGCTCAACTCACCACAGGTCCGAATCGGTTCGCGATGGACTGGGTGTGTGATGTACTGCAACAGCAGGTCGAACCGGCCTGGAACGCGCTCTCGGCCGAGTTCCGCTTTGGGTCTGCACAAATGTGGATCTACAGCAACCCCGCTGTGATCAGCGACCCTTGGGCGGGCGGTCTCGATCGCGATCGGCTGGTGGAACGGCTACTGGAAGCACGCCCAGACGACGACCTCTCCATGAACATGCGCACGGTGCAGATTCGCACCATCGCGAGAAGCTTCGGCGACGTTCGCTTCGAGGACCTCGGTATGGGATCGCGCCCCAGGCCGCTTGGCCCGGACCTTGAGCTGGTGCGCTTGGTCTACACACCGGACCTCACGGTTGACACGAACGGATACCACCAGTTGCTTCCAGGCGCGTCTGCCCGGTCCGTCAGCGTGCTTGTAACCACCGTCGACCGCGGTTGGAAGGTAGCTGGTGTTAATGAACACCTTCTTCGCCCAGGATGGCCACCGACGCATGAGCAGGTTGCTGGCCCCACCGACTAGTCGCCCACCGATGGGCGGCAGGACGACCTCCGCATGCACGTCCACACCGGACCACCACGGGACACTCGGGGGGACATGCCACCTATGACTGATGACAACTGACCCGCACCAATCGGCACTAAATAGCGGCTCTAGCAGCAGGTCAGCAGGGGTTTCGCCAGGCTATGCCGCTACCATGGATCGCTTTGCAAGGCAGAGGTTAGGGTTCGATTCCCCTCGTCTCCACGAAGACACCCGGGGGCAAAGGCCCAGGTCAGCAGGGCAATCCTGCCGCCTGGAACCTTTGCGCGGACGCGCCTATTCACTCCGCGTGCCCTCGGATCTATCGCGCTCCTTCCGGCGGGCACGCTTGCCCTTCGCTGTCGCGCCCTGGTCACACGCTTGCTGATCTCCTTGGCGATCACGCTTGGGTGTGGCGTGCAGGTAGATCAAGGCCGCTTGTGTCGATGAGTGGCCATGCGGGCCGTCAGCTCCTTGGATGACGCGCCGGCCTGTGCCGCGAGTTCGTTCCCGGTACGCCGGGAGATCGTGGAAGTGCACGTCCACCTTCGTGATCTTCGTGTCAGCAGTGCGGCGAGCCAGACCTTCCGGAAGTTGTGTCGCTGGAGCCGATCACCCTGCGGCCCGACGAACACGACCCCGGCCGGTCTGCTCTAGGCGAACTGCTCCAGGTGCTCCCGCAACTCATCGAGAATGATCCTTGGGATAGCCACGATCCGCATGCCAGCCGCGCTCTTCGGACTTGTCGAGGTCGACATCATGATGAGTCATCGTCGCTAGCTCACCGAATCGAAGACTCGTGAAAGCGCCGAACAGCACGAGCATCCGGTAACGTGGCTGGATCGTGGCCGACTCCGCCGAAGTGCATCACCGTGCGCATCCTGGTCCCCGACACCACCGCACCCCTCGCCAACTCATGTCGCGCAGACGATCTCGGCGACCGCAACGAGTCCGCGTCGGCGCAACCCGCATCATGCACCGCTACTCGGCGCGATCACCGACACCGTCAACGAACTAGGCAGCCTCGGTCTGGTCAAAAAGCCACCGCGACCGTCCACAACCGCCACGCCGCTCACTGTTCAAGCCCTACATCATCAACGGCGAGGAAGCGTTCTTTGGCTTCTACCCGTCCGCGAACACATCATCACCCTCGGCGAACAGCCCCAGACTATCTACGGCCTGGATGGGCAAAGACGCCGTCCTGCTCCACCACTCTGCCAACGATGATGACACCTCCACCGGCTCCCAATACGTCGACCATGCCCGCACCTGGTTCGACATCTTGTGGAACTACCGTCTCCACAGAGTCACCCTCTGACCTACTCATCGACGACCCCAAGACGTTACGACAGATCCTCACCAATGCCGACGCCCTGCTGCTCAATTTCGACGGCCCCATCCGCTCCGTCTTCGCCGCCATTCCTACGGCGACGGTCGCCGACCAATTCCACGAAGTTCTCACCGAAGGCAGTTACACCGACCTCCCCGACGCCGTCCGAACCGACGACGGTCCGTTTGACGTGCCGTTCTATTTATGCGATTAACGAGGAATCAGGTCGCATCGTTCGAGATGTTCGTAGGCTACCATTGCTTGCTCGGGACGAAACAGCTTTCGTTTACGAGGTGACCACGCCGCGATGCGATCAATGATCATCTGAAGCTTGTGGTCAGAAGGATGTTCAACCGAAGCCGCATAATGAACCGTGCTGAGCAGCTCGACGCCATAAGGAAACTCGAAGCCACCGACAACACTCTCTAGGCGATCAAGCGCTTCTTGATAGCCTTTGTCGGTTCCCAACATCTCCGCAGCCTCGTTGAGAACGGACGGATCAAGTGTAAGGGTCGCTTTAGCTCCCCCGGTGCCGTCACCGAAGCCGCGGATGAAGTGACCCTCGACGCTACTTATGAAGAGATCCAAATCCTTAGCGTATGGTCCGTAGTGCCCTTGGTCGAAGTTGAGCCGGAGAGGCCATCCGCTAACTTGCAGAAAATATGCAACTTTGTGTGCCTCTAGCATTGATAGTTTTGGCTCAACCGACAGGCCGGCTTCAATGCTCAACGCCATATATTTCTTGAATGCTAGAAGTACCGCAGCTCCGAATCGTGTTAGTTTCGGTCGCTTCGTCCTTACTGGCATCGATGAGGCGTCTGGGGTCCCTGTGGGCGCGTATACGTAAACATCTACGTTTGGGATATCGCCAAGCTTCAGTTCGATCAGCGGCTGAACTTTCGACCATGGAAGCCCGCCGTTACCGCACCCGAGTGGAGGTACGGAAATCGACCTTAGCTCTTTCTCGAGAATCACCCTCTTCAGATCATCAAGCCCTGCCTCAATGTCTTCAATCTTGGATCGTGAGCGCCAGTGGCGCTTAGTTGGGAAGTTAATGACGAAGCGCGGATTATCGAAGGTGTTGGTCTGATGAATGAGGACTCGACCAATAACTACTTCCCCGCGACGACAAGCGGCTTCGTACTCTTTGAAATTATCAGGGTAGGCTCGCTTGAACTGCAAGGCGATACCTTTCCCCATTACGCCAACTGTGTTAACTGTGTTAACGATAGCTTCAGCACTGGACTCTAGAAGATTGCCTTCAGTTATGTGCAACAAGGCTGCACCTCCTCTCTGATACGGATCAGTAGTACCATTCCGACTTAACGTAAACGGGTATCAGGTTCCCGGTGGCTAACCGCACTTTCTCGGCGATCGGATTCTCTCTCGCTATAATAGCGCTTATGTATTGCAATGGGAACCCTTTGTGAACCAGAAATTCGGCCTGACGTCGCCGTAGTCGGTCGCCATCTTCATCTGTGTTGCGCCAAATTCTCTCGGTCATCAACGGC
>NZ_JBJMIE010000321.1:0-17014 GCF_045807065.1 Actinophytocola sp.
GAAAAAAAGCTATCTCCGTGATCGCGGCCAGACGCGTCGCAATATTGCCGCGGGCAGCCGGGGCAAATCCGACATGGCCGTGGCGATTTCGGAAGGCGACCTCGTGAAGCGCTCGGGCGAAAAGTGGTCGGTGCAGCATCGCAAGTACACGCTCGCTGTGCTTCGGCTTGTACCAGAGATGGGGACGTCCAGCTTCTCCAGCTGGTCGCGCCACAGTGCCTGGCTCGGCAGCCGGAAGTAGTGGAACTCCGCCGACCACAGCCATTCCCGGTGCCCGTCGATCATCAGCGAGTACCGGTCGTAGGTGATCGTGTGGCTCGCGTGCCCCACGTGCGGCGACGCGGTGGCCGCGGCCGGCACCGGGGCGAGCGCGAGCGCGACCGCCGCCGAGACCAGCGCCATCCGAGTCCTCATCACGACCTCCCGACCGCGATCTGGTAGACCACGGTGTTCATGTTGATCCCGTCGTAGAGGTTCACCGCGACGTAGTGGCGGTCCACGTACCAGTACTGGTTGTCGTCCACGGTCAACTGTCCCGTCTGGAACGTGCCGTCGGCGGCCAGCGTGGCCGGCACCGGGTTCGGATCCCGGTCGACGAACACCCGCACCGTCCCGGCGAAACCCGGATAAGCCGCCACATCCACCTTGCCGTGTAGGGAAAAGGTTCGGGTGGGGACCGCCGTGACCACGTCGGCGGCGGCGGTGAGCGGCACGCTCGCGCCGGCCGCGGTCACGGCGACGGTCCGGTCCAACAGGTTCAGCGGCGTGGTGTGGTACACGGTCCGCCTGCCCGTGACCGGGTCGAGGTACGTGACGTTCTCGACCACGAAGTTGCGGATGTTCCTGTTCCCGCTGAACCCGGACTCGAGCGTGCTGTCGGTGTAGAACCGCGAGTCGCGGTAGTAGACGTTCTCGACCGGTGACCGCGACGCCGCGCTGCTCATCCGGAACGTCGTGCGGCCGGGCGTCATGTCGGGTGCCGTGTCGACGTCGTCGAGGTAGATGTCCCTGATGACCGGGTTGAACACGTCCGCGTTCGGGAACGGCACGGTCTCGGGGTAGTTGCCGTCGAACTGCACCATCGACACGGTCGCGCTGCGCAGCAGGCTGTGCCGCACGTAGACGTTCTCGACGTAGCCGCCGCGGTTGGCGTTGGTCTTGATCTTCAACAGCATCGCCAGCCCGGGACCGCCGAACTCGTCGCGCTCGACGAACAGGTTGCGGACGCCGCCGGACATCTCGCTGCCCGTCGAGATGGCCGCGGACCCGCCGCCGTCGTTGCCGAACACCGAGTCGCGGATGATGATGTCCTCACTGGGCGCGCGGTGCAGCCGCCCGTTGACGTTGCGCCCGGACTTGACGGCCACCCCGTCGTCGCTGACCGTGACCCGGTTGCGTTCCAGCACCACGTAACGGCTCGACTCCGGGTCCAGCCCGTCGTCGTTGTTCCAGCCGCTCGCCTCGAAGTCCTTGGTCTTGTCGCTGTAGATGTCGAGGTCGCGCACGAGCACGTGCCGCGAGCTGACCGGGTGCACGATCCAGAACGGCGTGTGGCGGATCCTGACGCCCTCGATCAGCACGTTGCTGGAGTGGTACGGCTCGATGAACGCCGGCCGGAACGTCGACGGCAGCGGCGTGACGTCGGCGGGTGGGGGCACGTCGCGCACGGTGTTCCCGTCGATGACGGGGATGGTCGCCGGCAGGTGCCCGTCGTCGCTGAAGATCCGGCGCTGGACCGGGACGTCGGCGAAGTTCATCGCGTTCAGGATGCCGTTGTCGCCGTACGGCGCGTCGAGGTTCTTGTCCTCGACGGACGGCTGGCCCCAGTAGCCCTTCTTCCAGGGCCGCCAGTTCCACATGTCCTCCTGGCCGTCCAACAGCCCGCCGCCGGTGACCGCGATGTTCGTCTGGTTCAGCGCGTAGATGAACGGCGAGAAGCTGTACAGGTCGGTGCCCTCGTAGCTGGTCAGCACGACCGGGTAGAACTCGTTCGTCTTGGTGCGGACGAACTTCACGACCGCGCCGGTCTCGACCCTGAGGTTCACGTTGCTCAGCAGCGTGATCGCGCCGGAGTAGTAGGCGCCGTCGGCGTTGCGTGACCGGTTCGCCGGCACCACGACGATGCCGCCGCCCGCGCGGTGGCAGTCGGCGACGGCCGCCGCGATCGCGTCGGTGTAGTACCAGACCCGGTGGCTGGCCGCGACGAGCGGCGAGTCCTTGACCGCCGGGTCGCCGGCCTCGTTGCCCACGAAGTAGGTCTCGGTGACCTGCCGGACCAGGTGCGCGTACCGGCGGCTGGTGATGTCGCACCTGCGGTCCGGGAAGACCGGGGTGTGCGCGTTGACCGTGCGGTCGATCTCGGCGTACCGGGCGGCGTTCCAGTAGGCGCCGTCGTGGCGGGCCGCACCGGGGTCGGCGATGGCGAACGTGTAGGCACCGGTCGAGTGGCCGTCCTCGGCGGTGACCAGGAGCCGGTCGCCGGCCTCGACCTCGCCGCGCCTGCGGTGCCCGTTCTCGTCGACGACCGACCGCCGCTGCCGCGACCCGTCCGAGGCGCCCAGGCGCGCCACGACCTGGCTGACCGCGCTGTGCGCCCGCACCGTGATCGTCGACGTGCCGACGTTCTCGACCACCGGTGCGGCACGGGACGTCGCGACCACCACGGTGCCGGTCGAGCGCACCTCGTGGGAAGCCGGTCTCGTGGCCGGCACGGCCATTCCGGACAGCGCGACCGCGGCCACGGTCAGCGACAGCAGTGCTTTCACGTCACGTCCCCTCGTCGGGAGCGCTCCCAATGTAGCCAAGCCATCGCGGAGTGTGAACCATGAGGGTGTGTTGGCGTTGAGAGTCTCCCAGGCGGTCCCGCACGTCGAGCTGCGAGAGGTGGCCGACCCGGTGCCGTCACCGGACCAGGCCGTGGTGCGTGTCGTGGCCTCGTCGCTCAACCGCGGCGAGGTCGTCGACCTGCCCGGCCGGGCCGAGGGGGCACTCGTCGGCTGGGACGTCGCGGGTGTGGTCGCCCGGGCCGCGGACAGCGGCGGGCCGCCGGTCGGGACCAGGGTGGTCGGGCTGGTGCGCGCGGGTGCCTGGGCCGAGTTGGTGGCGGTCGGGACGGGCTGGCTGGCGGAGATCCCGGCCGCGGTGCCCGACGAGCAGGCCGCGACGCTGCCGACGGCCGGCCTGACGGCGTTGCGCGCGTTGGAGGTGGGTGGTTTCACCCTGGGGAAGCGCGTGCTGGTGACCGGCGCGACGGGCGGGGTGGGGCGCATGGCCGTCCAGCTGCCCGACGCCGCCGGCGCGCACGTCACGGCCCTGGTGCGGGACGTCGCGGCGGCGCGGGAGCCGTTGCGCCGCCTGGGCGCCCGCGCGGTGGTGGACCACCTCGACGCCGACTTCGACGTGGTCGTCGACGCCGTCGGCGGCACCACCTTCGGCCACGCGATCGAACATCTGGCCCCCGGCGGACTGGTGGTGAACCTCGCGACGCGCGACCACGACGAGACGGTCACCTTCCGCGCCGCGCGCTTCGACCGGTCGCCCGGCGCGCGGATCCACACGCTCAACCTGTTCGACGAGCTGACCCGGCACGCCAGCGCGGCCAGGGACCTGCGCCGCCTGTGCGGCCTCGTGGCCGAGGGCCGCCTCGACGGCCAGGTCGGGCTGGCGGTCTCCTGGCGCGACCACGCCGCCGCGTTCGAGGCCCTGCTGCACCGCGGGATCGGCGGCAAGGCCGTCCTCCGCATCGACTGAGTGCGATGTGCGCGTTAACAGTTGAACATCATCTACGGGTGGTATGACCCCAAGAGAACGCTCACATTGTCCTCCGACGTTTCGTTGACGGGTGGCAGGCGTGTCGCTACATTGAGTCCCTGCCTGGGCTACCGACGGTCGCGACCCCTCCAGTCAACGACGACGATGGAGACCTCAATGCGAACGACACCGACCAAGCGGTGGCTCCATTTCGCGGTGGCCACGATCCTGACGGCCGGCGGCCTGCTCGTCGCGGGTCCGGCGCAGGCCGAGTCCACCGGCGAATACCAGACGCAGGCGGCCTGGTCCTCGACGGACAAGTGGGCAACCTGGTCCAACGGCGGCTACACGGTCCGCAACGACGTGTGGGGCAGCGGCGCCGGTCCGCAGACCATCTGGGCCAACTCGTACAGCAACTGGGGTGTGTGGGCGAATCACCCCAACACCGGCGGTGTGAAGGCCTACCCGCATTCCGCGCGGAACGTGGGGAGGAACCTGAGCGCACTGCACAGCGTGTCGAGCAGTTTCAACGTGACGAGGCCGAGTGGCGGCGCCTACGAGACCGCGTACGACATCTGGGCGAACAACAACGCCTACGAGATAATGCTGTGGATGAACAAGCAGGGCGCGGTGGGCCCGCTGGGTTCGAAACAGACCACGGCCACGGTCGGCGGGCACACCTGGGACGTCTACAGCGGCAGCAACGGCTCGAACGCCGTCTTCTCCTTCGTACGCACCGGGAACACGAACGCCGGTTCGGTGGACGTCCTGGCCGTGCTGAACTGGATCCGCGGCCGCGGCTGGTTCGGCGACGTCACCCTGGGCGAGGTCCAGTTCGGCTTCGAGATCACCTCGTCGAGCGGTGGGATGGACTTCGCGAGCAACAGCTACTCCGTCTCGTTCTCCTGACAGCCGAACGCGGAAGGCGCGCTCGGTGCCCAGAGCGCGCCTTCCGCGGCGTCACACCCTTGTCACGCGTGTGTAGGTCGGCAGGATGGGATCGTCCGTCACCGCCGTGACCGGTGTGCCGGTGACCTCGATCCAGGAGTGGAACGTCTGGGGATCCGTCGCGAAGCCGAAGCACCAGTCGATGCGCCGCCGAAGCAGCGCTGCGGTGAGCACTGCGGTGAGTGACAGCTCCAGACAGGCGACCCGGCCGGGGTGGTGCCTGGTCACGAACGTCGCGGTGGCCAGCAGGTGCGCCGCCTCCGCCAGGGTGGCGTCGCGAGTGGCCAGCCGCCGCTTGAGCGTGCTGACGAGCGTGGTCGACGTGCGGAACGGCAGCCGCAGCAGCACAAGGGCCACCACGAAGGCCACTCCGGCGACGACGCGGTGCCGCTGGGGAACCGCGCCCGGCGCGTCCGGTGTGGCCATCAGCACCGCGGCCGGGTAACGGGTGTAGGTACCAGTCGACTGGAGAAGCCCACGACGGACGAGTTCGGTGATCACCCGCTCGACGTCCCCCCGGATGCGGTCCGGTGGCACGTCCCGGTGGCGCTGGACGAGACGGTCGACGGCGTCATCGATGTCTCCGGAGCTACCAAGCGTCTGGTAAAGGTCCGCGCCGGCGCGGTTGAGGCTGTGCCAGACGCCGGTGTTCTCGTTGAGCAGCACCATGCGCCCGTCGGACTCCGGCACCGCACGCACTCCGTCGGGTATCACGAAACTCGTCATGCCGACCCCACCTTTCCCTGCGTGTCCCGGAGCCACAGTTCGACGGCGATGACCTGGCTCAGCGCGTCCCAGCGCGTCGGCAGGCCCTGCACGGCGTTGTCGAGCGCTGCCAGCACGGGTCCGGGTTCGATCAGCCCGCAGTCCGCGGCCGCCGACTCCGCGAGCAGTCGGCGCAGCGCCGGCGCGGCGTGGCGCAGCCCGTGGTGGGACTCCCTGCTGTAGTCGCCCTTGGCGGGGTGCGCCAGCACGGCTTTGGGCACCAGACCGGACAGCGCGCGTCGGAGCAGCGGCTTGTGCACGGCCGGGTCGACGCGGCGGTGGGCGGCCAGGGACAGGCACGCACGCGCCACGTCCGCGTCGAGGAACGGCGCGTGGACGTCGATCCCGAACTCGCGACCGGCGTCCCGGACGGCGCGCTGGGTCAGTGCCTGGCCGCGTAACCAGCTCATGGTCACCCGGTCACCGATGTCGTCGTGGCCGTCGTCCTGGTCGGCCAACGCATGGAGCTCCGCCGTCAGCCGCCGCCGCGCTCCCGGCGCCAACCAGTCGGCGGGCGGGCGGCGCCAGTAGCAGACCCAGTCGTCTTCCCAGGAGGTCGCGCCGGTTGGCATGCCGCGCTGGAGTTCTCGGGCCAGGGTGAGCAGGGCACGGCGCCTGCTCGTCGCGCCCAGCACCATGGCCCTGCGGAACAACCGGAGCGGCGAGCTGGCGCGCAGGCGCGCCCATGCCATGCAGTGCCGCCACAGCGTCGCGAGGTCCCGCGTCCGTGCCAGGTCGGCGAGGTACGCGGGCGGCGCGCCAAGCAAGACGTCGCCACCCTCGCCCACGAGGTGCAGGTCGGCGCCGAGGTCACGGGCGGCGCCGAGCCGGGCTCGCAGGGGCCCGAGGAACATCGGCGTGGGATGGGGTTCGTCAGCTGCGGCGACCAGGTCCTGAAAGGGAAGGTGATCGGCCGGCGTCGCCACCAGGTGATGCGCCAGTCCCGCGTTGAGCCGGGCGAAATTGCGAGCACGCTTGACGTCGTCACTCGGAACACCCGCGCGGCATGAGGTGAGCGCGACGACGGGTGTTTCCGCGGCGGCCAAAAAAGCCAAGGACGTCGAGTCGAAGCCGCCGCTGAAGTCCGAACTCACCCGGTTGGCAATGCTGAGCCGAGCCGACACCGCCACGGACAGATGGTGACGCAACTGTTCGGCCGCATCGGCCAAAGTAATGGCCGATTCGGTCCGAATGCGCCGATGTTCGGTTTGTTGTACCCCACGATCATCAGCACGAAAAACAGTACCCTCAGAAATCCGACGAACCCGCTGAAACGCCGTCCGCGTGGCGAACAGATCGGGCGTGTCCGGGCAGGCGATGCGTGCCGCCAGTACCACGAGATCAACAGTGTCACCAATCTCGGCCGCCAAAGCCGAAGCACGAGACCCCACCAGCACCCGATCTCGGTCCTGTGCCGTGAAGAGCGGGAACTGCCCAACCGGATCGGAGCACGCCGACAGCCCGTCAGGGCCGATGAGCATCACCGAACTGCACGCGATCGAGGAGGCAAGGGCAGTGACACTCTCGCTTTCCGCCGCATGCTCACGGAGGAGGCCCTGCCCCATGACGACTGACGACCGAACCGGCCCAGCCTCTCCGCTGTCCGGTCCGGACCCGAGGAAGCGCGCTCCTCGTCCCGGTGAGAAGCAGGCGACGAGGGTTTCCGTGCCCGCACGCGTTGAACAGGTGGTGAACACCTGACTACAACTCACTTGGTCGGCTAATATAGACCCTGACCATTACTATCCGCCCCGCCTGTGGAACTCCCTCGTGTCACCTCGAACACCGGCCCCAGATCAAATACCAGTGGCGTCTCGTAATCCTTGGATGAATCACCGGATGGTGAGTTCTCCTCACGAGTGCCTTCAATCACGTTTGCGCCTCCTGATACCTCGATCCTCAAGAGAGCAGAAGGCCCCTGTTGACAGGAATAGCACATTTTCCAGGCATTTGCCAGGGCCTGTGTTCCCCAGTCAGGCCCACCGACCTCTTGAAGATCCACAACTTGTAGGTCGCGATGATACAACGCGCTCAAGCGGCCGTACGCTAAGGTTTGGGACCTGACCGTCTTCGAATTGAAGACTGGGGAGTGTGGTATGAACGACCGCGGCCGCGACGCGCCATTTGACGCTCGTACACTGTTGACGTCGCGGACCGACTCCCTGCGCGAGGCGAACCGGCGGCGCATCATCCGCGCGGTCATGGTCACCCCGGGCACCCAGGTCAGTATCGCGCGGCAGACGCACCTGTCCCAGGCGACGATTTCCGCCGTTGTGAACGAGCTAGTCCAGGAGGGTGTGTTCGTCGTCGACAGCGGCGAAGGGGAGCGCGGGAAGCGGGTACGCCTCGGCCCTGTCCGCGGTGCGGCCGTGGGGGTGGAGGTCAACCACAGCAGTGTGACGGTCGCGGCCCGACCCGTGGGAGCGGCCGACGTCGAGTACTCCACGGTCGAGTTCGGCGCCGACCAGTCGGGCAACCTCTGGTTCAGGCGTGCTGTTCGGCTGATCCGGGAGACCGTGGAACGAACTGGCCTGACCAGTGATCACATCGTGTCGATCGGCGTCGGTATTCCGGCCGCCATCGACCCACGGACGAGCAGGATCACGCAGGTCTCCTCGTCGCTGGGGTGGAACATGACCGGCGACCCGAGGGACCAGTTCCAGCACGAGTTCTCCAATGTGCCCGTGATTGTCGACAACGAGGCGAACTTGGCGGCGTACGGGGAATACGTCCACGGTGTCGGGCTAGACGGCCACGAGACGATGTTGTACGTCAAGGCCTCGGTCGGCATCGGCGCCGGACTGATCGTCGGTGGTCTGATCTTCCGGGGCCGGCACGGAATCGCGGGAGAAATGGGCCACCTCGCCATGGACACCGACGGAACGGTGTGCCGGTGCGGTAATCGCGGGTGCCTGGAGACCCTGATCGGCGGTATTCGTCTGCTCTCGCAGGTCCGGGAGGCATACGCCGGATACCGGATTGATTCTCCTCAGTCCCTGGAAAGTCTGATCGAGCGCGCCAAGGGTGGTGATCCCGTGTGCCGGCGCGTGCTGACGGACGCGGCACGCGTCATGGGTCTCGCGCTCGCGAAGGTGTGCAACCTGTTGAACCCGGAGATCGTCGTGCTCGGCGGCGAGTTGGGCATGGCCGCGGACCTGCTCCTCACGGTCATCGAGGATTCCATGCGGCTGCACGCGCTGCGCGGCATGTTCGATCCCGAATTCGCTCCTGTGCGGGTCGTTGGTTCCGAACTCGGTCGGCAGGCCGGCGCCCGCGGCGCGCTCAGCTTCGCGCTCCAGGTCGACCAGACAATTCCCGCCTGATGGTAAATGGCGTGTCCGCGTGAGGAGCAACGGCTTCAAATTGAACGGACAGCAACCGCGATATCACGTCCGCCCAACACGTAATCCAAGCAGCGTAGGACTTTGATCGAACGCGCGGCGGATGTCGAATCATACGAACTGGAAAACGTTGTCAGCTGTGCGCGGGCGGTCCTACGATCAACGCCTCGCCTTTCCAGTTCCTCAGTTGATTCCGACAGGTGGATCGCCGGCCACCGCAGACGACGTAGTGGTACTTCCCAGGGGAGGGAAGCGATGGAGCATCTGCCAACGCACAGGTCGATCCTGGTCTTCGACGTAGAAGGGTTCTCCGAGCCCTACCGGGACGACCGCGCCAGGACGGCGGTTCGTGCCGCCCTCTACGGCGTGCTTCGGGAGGCGTTCCAGGCCGCCGGGCTGGCGTGGCCGCCCGAGGGGCACGAGGACCGCGGCGACGGTGTCATCGTGCTCGTCTCGCCGCTCGTGCCGAAGGTCCTGTTGATCGACCCGCTGCTGGACTGCCTGTGCGCGGCACTGGCGGAGCACAACCGCAACGCGCGGCTCGCCGAGCGGTTCCGCCTCCGCTGCGCCGTCCACGCCGGCGAGGTGTCGAACGACCCGTACGGCATGTCGGGCATCGACCTGATCCTCGCCTGCCGCATGCTGGACGCGGCGGAACTCCGCACCGCCCTGCGCAACTGCCCGGTCGACGTGGCCACGAGCTTCTCGGACGCCTTCTACGAGGCCGCCGTCCGTCACGGCTACCGCGACATCGACCCGGCCACTTACCACCCGGTGCTCGTACAGGTGAAGAAGAACCGTATCCACGCCTGGATCCACCTTCCAGGCACGGCGGCTCCGCCAGTGCTCACCCCGGCGGCCTCGGGGCACCCCGCACCGCGCCGGCGTCGGGTGTAACGCCCCTAGCCTCTTGCACCCGAAGTTCGTTGATGAATTGTAGGGTTGTCGGGCGGCTAGTAGGGGTCGGCCGGTGGCCAAGGTGACGCTGACGGACGAGGAAGCGCGAGACGCTGGTGCGGTGGGCTCGGCCGGCGAAGTCCTCGCAGGCCCTGGCGCAGCGGTGTCGGATGGTGCTGGGGTGTGCGGGAGGGAAGTCCAATCCGGTGTTGCGGCCGAGTTGGGTGTCTGGCCGCAGACGGTGGGCAAGTGGCGTCGCGGGTTCCTGGACCGGCCGTTGGAGGGGCTGGTGGACGAGGCGCGTCCGGGTGCGCCTCGTAAGATCACCGACGAGCAGGTGGAAGAGGTCGTGGTCGCCACCCTGCAGCGTCAACCCGAGGACGCCACGCACTGGCCGCAGGCCTCGATGGCGACGAGAGCAGAGCGGACTGTCGCGTTCCACGGTGGGACGGGTCTGACCTGGAATGACATCCCAAGCCCCTCTCATCGAAGAAGGCTGTGGACGAGATCCTCGACCGTCTCGCCCACATCTTGATCGAAGTCCTGGCGCAGAGCACTAGATCCCCTCACGTCGAAGACCTCCTGACGCCACGACGCCGAGAGCCCGGGTCGCGCCCATGCCGGCAAGCAGTGCGACGCCATGCTGGCCCTCGGCGGGAGCAAGTGCCACCGCGCACGTCACCGCGGCGGCGAGAGTCTCGCGTTGGGACGGCGCGGCGAACAACACGACCGCGGCGACGAGCGCCGCCATCGCCGCTGCGCGGATTCCATCGAAGCCCTAGCCGATCAATGTGTGATGTAGCACATGACGACCGGTTCGGCCCACTGGTTCATGAGTGGTCCGCCAACAACCGGACCACCATCCCACTCGCCAGACCACAGATCGCGATCGAGTCGCCGCCCCGATAGGTGCCAGGCGAACGCGGTCAACTGCCCCGCGGCCGTGGCCGCCACGAACAGGGTGACCCAGTGGAGGCGGGACAGGTGCCGCTCGGCCACGTGCCGACCAGTGCGAGCGTGACCAGGTTCCGTTACCACCTGGTATCAGCCAAGGGTCTGCACGAACAGCTGTCCTCAGACGCCACCAAACTACTGTGCGGACCGAGCACCGAGGCTGGCGTTCAGCTGAGACCGGCAGACCCAGGTGTGTTCACTCGCCACGATCGGTAGTCTTGTGGTCTCACCGGGGATTGGGAGCGCGTGGTGCCGAGCAGGTCGCGGGAGAGTGATCGGCTGCGGCGTTTCCTCAACGCGTTGCACAGGACGCCCATCCCCACCGCGCCGCAGCCGCACGACGGTTACCAGGAGGCGCTCGGGCTCAACCTGCTCGCGCTCGGGTTGCGGCTTGAGCACATCGACCGGATGAGCGAGGCGCTCACGCTCGCCGACTCGACCCACATGGCGCGCACGGTCAGCGTCGACATCAACATGAACGTGCTCACCGCCGAGCAGAAGTGGGCGTTGCGTACCGAACCGGGGGACGACGAGCCGGCCTCGGTGTGGGTACCCGTGTCCCGGCAGTCGCGCAGCGACCAGGCCTCGTTCGTGGTGCGGGACGGCGCCGGGAACGTCGTCCCGCGCACCACGCAGGTGGAGAACGGGCGCGCGATGATCCACGGGCTTCACCGCGCCTTCCGCATGTTCCTCACCTCCGACCGGCGCACCGAGGACCCGAAGGAGCTCCTGCACGGCATCCGCCACAGTCTCAACCGGTCGCGGTGGCTCATCGAGGCGACCATCACCGCCATGGTCACCAACGGCCGGCAGATCCTCGGCGCGCTGCCGCCACCGCCGGCGGACAGCGGCCGAGCGACCGACTCCGACATCATCCGCGACAAGGCCGCCGCGGCGGTCACGCAGCTGTTCGAGCCGGACAGTCCCTTCCTGCGCCTGCTCGACATCGCCTCCTCCGAGTACCTGCTCGTCGTCGCGATGCCGACCAGCGCGGCGCAGGCGTTCATCCAGTTCGAGGCGCCGGTCATCCCGGCCCGCTCGAAGCACCTCAACCCCCGCAACGCGTTGGCGCGCTGGGGAGGCATCCGGCACGAGTTCACCGTGCGGTACTCCACGCTCATCCCGCGGGCCGTGAACTCCTACCACGTGACCGCGGAGGTGCCCTCGGAGATCCAGGTCCGCCGCTTCTTCCTCGTCACCGACGTCGACTCCCCGGCACTGCAGTCGCTCGTCGCGGACATGCGGGCGGTGGCGGACAAGTACGACACGCTCCGCGCGGTCGCGCCGAAGCTGCTCGAACTGGAGCTGCAGGGCATCGCCAGCCGGCTCGCCGAGTTCGGCCGCCGGCGCCAGCGCGACCTCGAGTCCTTCCGGGCGTACGTGGAGGAGCGGTACGCCACCTTCTCGAGCCGGCCGCCGCGTTTCCCGACGCGCCCGGACACCACGATCGCCACCGGCGACACCGGCCTGACGCTCGACGAGCCCATCGTCGCGCGGCTGGAACGGTTCGCGAACCTGTACGAGGCGGACTACTTCCGCAAGCTCGCCGAGGGCCTGCTGCCGGCGCGGACCCTCCTCGACCTGGCCGACGAGCTGGAGAACACCCAGGTGGACCAGGACATCCACGTCGACAACGACCCGCGCGAGAACGCCGGCCACGCGCAGTGGCAGCGCCGGCCGTTCGGCGCGGACCCGGGCTCGGTCGAACCGGTCACCTCGAGCGTCTACATGGCACTGGTCGACGATCCGCCGTCGCTGGCGTCCAACGTGGCGAAGCTGCTGCTCGCCGTGCTCCTGCTGGTCGTCTGCTTCGGCGTGGTGATGGAACCGGACTACTTCAGCGGCATCCCCGTGCTGGGTGCGCTCGGCAAGTGGTTCCAGCCGAAGATCGACGGCGGCGGACCCATCTCGTCGGCGGACGCCGTCGTCACGATGCTGCTGCTGGTGCCCGGCCTCCTGCTGTCCCGCCTGGAGATCCCGTCGAACAAGACCGTGCTCGGCCAGCTCCGGCTGTTCCCGCGCTACGTCGCCTACGCCTCGGTCATCATCGCCGGTGCGCTGGCGCTGCTGGTCGCGTCCGGGCGGTCCGGCTCGCTGGACCGGCCGTTCCTGACCGGGATGATCGCGCTGCTGGTGCTGTTCCTGCTCGTCGGGCTGGACGGCGTCGGCAAGGCGATGAAGCGGCGCCGGCGGGTGCCGGTCAACCGGGTGACCCCGAGCTGGCTGGTGCAGGAGATCCGCGGCCACCCGGTGCGGCACTGGAAACGCTGCCGCGCCGAGTTCTCCACGATCGGCATCGAAGAAGATGGCTAACCCCGGCCTCCGCCATCCCGCGCTGGCCGCCGTCGCCGCCCGCGCGGCCACCGCGGGCAGCCCGTCGGTGCTGTTCGACATCAGCCACGACGGCCCGGAGACCGGGATGCCGGCCGTCGAGCTGCTGCCGCCGACCGCGCGGGACCGGACCGCCACGGAGACGCTGGCGTTCCACGTCGCGGGTGTGGGGTTCCAGGTGCACACGTGGACGCCGGTGACGCCGAGCAAGCAGCAGGACGGCGTGACGACCAACCGGATCGCGGTGCGCCGCCATGACGCGGGCGGGCACACGCGCGGGTTGTTCGCCGGCAACGTCGTGATCAACCCCGACTTCCTCTACGACGCCGAGCACAGCGTCGAGATCCTGGTCACGCTCGACCACGAGCCGTGGCGGCCCACCTACGCCGACTCGCTCATGATCACCCTGGCCTACCAGGGGATGACCGCGGCCGCCGCCGCCGACCACGGTGCGCCGGTGCTGTTCCTGCAGTCCCCGGTCGCGCCGTTCCGCGACCCCGGGCGGCAGTTCCGGGTGGACGGCTCCGGCGAGGCGCCGAGGGTGGCCAACGGGATGGCGCTGCGGATGCTCGTCGGGCTGGAGCAGGACGACCACGGCAAGCGGATCTCGTTGATGTGCGCGCTCGCCGAGCTGGCCACCGAGAACGGGTTCGGGCTGCAGGTGGCCGACCGGCGGTTCGGGCGCGTGCGTGGCGAGTGGTGGTCGGTGCTGCCACAGGACCGCGAACGGTACGAGGCCAGGCGGGCGGAGCTGTTCGGCTGGGCGCCGGACGTGCGGCCCACCGCGGTGCAGCTGCTGACGTTCGTCGGTCCCGCGCGGCTCGGGTCGTCGGCGGCCATCGCGGCGGACCTGCTGTCCCGCAACGTCGGGATGCTCGCCGTGTCCGAGTCGACCATGCAGGAGATCGCGTTCATCAACATGGTGGTGCCGCTGGCCCCGGCGCGGATCGGCCGCGGGCGGCTGTCGAGCGCGACGCTCTCGATCGCCGACGGCCTCGGCCAGACGGCGAGCGAGTGCGGCCTGACCCGCCGGCAGGCCGTGCGGAGCAAGAGCCGGGTCACCGACTCCGCGGCGACGGACTACCGGGTGCTGCGCACGGGCCCGATGCGCCCACCCATCAAGGAGGCGCTGGCCGCGGTCGAGCACCCGCTGTGGCTGTCGTGGGGAGTGCCCATGTCGGAGGCGTTGCGGCGGTTGGACGTCGCGGAGCTGGTGGTCGAGCAGCTGCTGGCGGCCACCGACCGGGTGGCCGGCGCCCGGATCGACTACTACCGCGCCCGCCTCCTGCCCCACGGGTACGTCGCGGGCCGGGCGAAGATCGCCGTGTCCCTTGTGGACGGGGTGCCGGAGGCGAAGATCCCGGGCCTGCTCAGCGAGCTGTGCCCCTGGGCCCAGCGCGAGTCGGTGGCCCGCCTGCTGGACGAGGACCTACCCCTGAGCGCCGTCCGGCTGCGTCTCGCGTGGCGGGAGCGCTGGCTGGGGCACACCGGCGTGGTCGCCTGACACGGGCGTCGCGCTGTCCCAGAGCTTCTCCGCCTCGGTCCGGAAGTCCCGGTAGGCCGGATCGCCCGCCGTGAGCACGAACTTCGGCTTGGCCAGGTCCCGGTAGACGTAGTACTCGGCGAACAACGCGCTGTCGGTGACGACCTGCAGCACCGAGATGAGGTGCGTGGTCAGCCGCACCTCGAGGTCACCGCCGGTGGAGGACTTCAGCTCCGCCAGCAGCCGCAGGGTGTGCTCGATCCGCTCCCGGAAGCCTTCCGGCGTCCGCACCGGGAAGTAGCGGGCGGCCGCCATGTCGATCGCCGGGCCGGCCGGGTCGGCGAGCAGGACCCGGACCCGGTGGCCGGACTGGAGCTTCTTCTCCAGCCGCCGGTAGTGGTTGTTCACGAAGATGTTCCTGGCGACCCCGGTGACGAGCAGGTCGGTCGCGCCCGCGACGGCCTCGTCCAGCTCCGGCCCGAACTCGTCGAGGAACACCGGCCGGGGTGCCCGGGCGGCACGCGCCTCCAGGGACAGCGGCCATTCCGCGCCGGCCGCCCACAACCGCTCCGCCTCGGCCAGGAAGTGTTGGTACCACGCCCCGTCCGCCGGGGTCAGTACGAAGATCGGCGCCGCCTCCCCGGCGGGCCGGTACTCGTAGTGCTGCACGGTCACGAGCCCGCGCTGGCTCTCGGCGTCGACGCAGTTGAACCCGGCGGGCGGGATGTCCGAGGACACCCGGATCTCGAGTCGCCCGTCGATGTGCTCGCGCAGGGAGGTGAGGTCGTCGAGCGTCGTCAGGATCCGCGCGCGCAGCTTGTCCGGCCCGACGTTCGCCAGGTTCCGCCGGTCCGCGGCTTCGAGGAGCGACCGGTCGGTGGGGTCGAGGACGAGTACCCGGACCCGGCCCCCTGCCGCGAGGATCCTCGACAAGTCGGACCGGATGCCGTGCACCGTGCGGGACATGGCCAGGCCGACGAGGAGGAGGTCCTTCGCCGCCGCGCGCCGGGAGACCAGCGCGGCGGGGAACTCCCGCGTGAACACGGCGGCCAGGCCGCCGCGGGAGGAGTTCCGGATCTGCTCGACCAGCTTCCTGGAGCGGATCTGGGAGAAGGCCAGCAGCGCCAGCAGGGCCACCACGACCGCGGAGGTCGTCCGCACGTCCGAGATGCCTGTGATGCCCAGCACGGTGAAGACCAGCGCCACCGTGCCGAGCAGGTACAGGTCCAGGTTCTCGTCGCTGATGAACCTGATCAGCGAGCGTCGCACACGCCCGTTCGCCATGCCGGACCCCCAGTCTGGTTCGGACGGTCAGAGCCGGGACTGCAGCGCGTCCGCGGCCGCCAGCAGGTCCGCCGCCCAGCGCGCGCCCGGGCGCCTGCCCATGCGGTCGATGGGCCCCGACACGGAAACCGCCGCCACGACCTGACCGGCGGCGTCCCGCACCGGCGCGGAAACGCTTGCTACGCCTGGTTCCCGCTCGGCCACGCTCTGCGCCCACCCGCGCCGCCGGACCTCCAGCAGTGCCCGCTCGCCGAACACCGCGTCGGTCAGCAGTGCGCGCTGGGTGGCCGGATCGGTCCACGCCGCAAGGACCTTCGCGCCGGAGCCGGCGGTCATCGGGAGCCTGGCGCCGACCGGCACGGTGTCGCGCAGGCCACTCGGCGGCTCGGCGGTGGAGATGCAGACGCGGTGCACGCCGTCGCGCCGGTAGAGCTGCACGCTCTCGCCGGTGCGGTCCCGCAGCCGTGGCAACACCGAGCTCGCGGCATCCAGGAGTGGGTCGACCGCGCCGCCGGCCAACTCGGCCAGCGCCGCACCCGGCCGCCACCGTCCGTCGCTTCCCCTGCGCAGTAAGCGATGCACCTCGAGGCCCACCGCGAGCCGGTGCGCGGTCGCGCGGGGAAGGCCGGTGCGGGTGCACAGCTCGGCCAGCCCGCAGGGCTCCTTCGCGACGGCCTGAAGCACGGCCATTGCCTTGTCCAGTACACCGATGCCGCTATGCTGTCCCACGTCTCGATATTAAGTTCCCGCTATATGGGATGTCCAGTATTTCAGATCGTGAGAACACGAACTTCTGACGTCGATGGGTGAGTAAGGCAATGGGAAAGACACTTGCCGAGAAGGTATGGGACCAACACGTCGTCCGGCGGGGGTCCGGCGCGGAACCGGATCTCCTTTACATCGACCTCCACCTGGTCCACGAGGTGACGAGTCCGCAGGCGTTCGACGGCCTGCGCCTGTCCGGGCGCCCGGTGCGCCGGCCCGATCTCACCATCGCGACGGAGGACCACAACGTCCCGACGGTGGACATCGACCTGCCGATCGCGGACCCGGTGTCCCGCACACAGGTGGAGACGCTGCGCAAGAACTGCGCGGAGTTCGGCATCCGGCTGCACCCGATGGGTGACGCGGAGCAGGGCATCGTGCACGTGGTCGGCCCACAGCTCGGCCTCACGCAGCCCGGGATGACCGTGGTGTGCGGGGACAGTCACACCTCGACCCACGGCGCCTTCGGCGGACTCGCGTTCGGCATCGGCACCTC
>NZ_JBJMIE010000322.1:0-16442 GCF_045807065.1 Actinophytocola sp.
AGGTCGGCGACACCGCGCGCACGTGGCTTCACCGAGGCGGTGATCGCGACCGCCATCGAGGTGGAGGGCCAGGAGTGGCCGGTGTGCACGGCCGACCTGCGCCTGCTGTACCAGGAGGAGGTGGCGCGGGGATGGGTGCCACTCGCGTCCTGATCATCGCCAACCCCGCGGCCGGCACGGTGACACCCGCGCTGGTCTGGGAGTTGGTGCGCGTGTGCCGCAGCGGAGTCCGCGATGTGTCGGTGCGGTGGACCACCGGCCCGGGAGAGGCGACGGGGATAGCGCGCAAGGCCGCGGAGTCCGCGCCGCCGAGCGTCGCGGAGCGGGCCCTGGCGTTGCCGACGGCGATGTCGGCCACGGTGTCGGCCGCGGCGCCGGCGCGTCGCACTGTGGTCGTGGCCGTCGGCGGCGACGGGACGGTCCGGGAGGTGGCCGCCGGGCTCGCCTCCGCGTGGCGTGGCGCCGGGCCCACACCTCTGTTGATCGTGCCGGCCGGCACCGCGAACTCCTGCTACCACACCCTTTTCGGCACCGCGCCCTGGCAGTCGGTGGTGTCGTCCGCGCTCCGCGAGCCGGTCGTGCGGTGGCTCGACCTCGCGCGGGTCGCCGGGCGGCTCGTGTTCGCGGGTGCCTCCGCCGGCATCTCGCCCCGCGCCATCCACGAGGCCCGCGCACTCACCTCGCACGTCGGCCCCAGCCGCTACCACGCGGCGCTGGTCGACCTCATCCCCCGCTACCGACCCTACCCCGGACGGGTCACCGTCGATGACCGCCTTATCCACAGTGGATCTACGCTGCTGGTCAATGTCGGCGGCAGCCGGTACCGCGGCGGTCATTTCGAGCTGCTCCCCCGCTCACTGCCCGACGACGGCCTGCTCGACGTCTGCGTCCTCGGCGGCGAACACTCGGTCGCCGAGATGATGGAACTGACCCGCACCGGGGCGCACCTGTCACGGCCCGGCGTCGTGTACGAGCGGGGCCGGCGGGTGCGGATCGAGCGCACCGACGGCCGGCCACTGTGGTTCGAGCACGACGGCGAGGTGCTGCCGCTCGGACCGACCGAGTACACGGTGGACGTAGTGCCGGCGGCGGTGCCGGCGCTGGCCACGCCGTCGCTGACGGCAGCCGCCTAGTACCGCGGCCCGGCGCTTTCCCCGTCCTGGCCGGAGAAAGCGCCGGGCCGCCAGTCATCAGCCGAAGTTGCCGGTGGCGACGGCCTTCCACTCGTTCGCGCAGCCGGGGCCGCACTTCCAGGACAGGCGCGGATCACCGGTCACGGTGCCGCTGCCGTCCAACGTCCACGTCGCGACGTCCCCCGTGGTGGCGTTGTGCCACACCACGTCGTTCTTGAAGTCGTTGTTGAAGTCGTTCACACCGACGATCTTCCACTGGTTCGCGCAGTCGGGCCCGCACTTCCAGGACAGCGTCAGGGCGCCGGTCACCGTCTGCTTGCCGTTGGTGAGCCACGCCGACACCTCACCGGTGGTGGCGTTGTGCCACAACAGGTCGTCGAGGTTGTCCTCGTTGAGGTCACCGGCGCCGACCACCTTCCACTGGTTGGCGCACTCGGGGCCGCACGGCCAGGACAGCGTGGGACTGCCGATGACGTGGCCGTTGCCGTCGAGCAACCACGTGCCGACCTCGCCGGTGGTCGCGTTGTGCCACACGATGTCCGACTTGTTGTCGGCGTTGAAGTCGCCGATGGCGACGGCCTTCCACTGGTTCGCGCAGCCGGGGCCGCACTTCCAGTCGAGGCTCAACGCCTTCGTGACGGTGCCCTTGCCGTCCAGGATCCACGCGGACAGCTCACCCGTCGTGGCGTTGTGCCACAGCACGTCCGAGGTGAAGTCGTTGTTGAAGTCGCCGCCGCCGACCACTCGCCACTGGTTCGCGCAGTCGGGCCCGCACTTCCACGACAGCCTGTTGTCCCCGAGCACCGTTCCGTGGCCGTCGGTGAGCCAGGCGCCCACGTCGCCGGTCCCCGGGTTGTGCCACAGCAGGTCCGCGTTGCCCGCGACGGCCTGGGCAGGTGCGACGGCGCATGCGAGTGCGGCCGCGGTCGCCGCGAGTACGGCACCGAGTTGTCTTCCTAGCATGGTTGATCCCCCTATGGACATCCGTTGGTGCGGTGTGATGCCCAAGGGTCGGTACCCACAAAGGACTCGTTACGCTATTCACCCGTCGCTCGATCAGGTGAAGTGACGAGTGCTATTCCAGCTCACCCGCGCGCGGCTTCCGGTCGTAGACGCAGGTGATGCGGCGCAACCGGCCGTCCTCGGCGAACAACGCGTAGTCGACGCCGGAGATGGTCGCCGAGCCGGCCGGGTCCAGCATCGCCCAGGTGAAGCGGGCACGCTCCCGGAGGGAGAAGATGTCGCTGGTGCGCAGGAAGATCCGGTTCGGGTACTTGTTCTGGATGCGCACGACGTTGTCGTTGATCGCGTCGCGGCCGGTGACGTCGGAGCTTTCGGCGACGTACCGGCCGTCCTCGGCCCACGCCTGCTCGATGAGTGCGAGCCTTCTGTCCATATCGGACTCGTTCCAGGTCGCGACGTACGCGTCGACCCGTTCCTCACGGGTTACCACCGCTCCGGCCTTTCCTCGGGGTTCGCCCCTCAGTTGTACCGGCCCGCGGTGGTTCGCCCAAGCTTCCCCGACCCGGCCTCGACCCGGTCGCTAGCGCGTCGCGCTGACGGGCACTTCGGTAATACCGACGCCCAGCACTAGGCCGTTCGCGAGCCGGTCGTCAGCTCGTGTGCGGCGCCGAAGGTGCGCCGGTAGTCCTTGGGTGGGACGCCGACGATCTTGTTGAAGTGGTGGCGCAGCAGGGCCGCCGAGCCGAAGCCGCACTCCTCGGCCACCTCATCCACGGACATCGGTGTGTCCTCCAGGAGCTGCCGCGCGTGCAGGACGCGTTGCATGGTCAGCCACTTGTTGGGCGTGGTCCCGGTCTCGGCCACGAAGCGGCGGGCGAAGGTGCGCTCGGACATGTTCGCGCGATGGGCCAGTTCGGCGACCGTGTGCTCGGTCTTCAGGTTGTCGACCAGCCAGGCCAGCAGCGGGGCGAGGCTGTCGGCGGTGCACTCGGGGATCGGCAGCTCGACGTACTGGCGCTGGCCGCCGTCCCGCTGCGGCGGCACGACCATGCGCCGCGCGATCGCGTTGGCCGCCGTGGAGCCCAGCTCCCGGCGCACGAGGTGCAGGCACGCGTCGATACCCGCGGCCGTGCCCGCGCTGGTGATGATGTTGCCGTCGTCGACGAACAGGACGTCCGGGTCGAGCAGGATCGTGGGGAAGCGTGCGAGCAGCTCGTCGCCGTGGCGCCAGTGGGTGGTGCAGTGCCGGCCGTCGAGCAGCCCGGCCGCGCCGAGGATGAAGGCGCCGCTGCACACGGACAGCAGCGTCGCGCCCCGGTCGGCGGCCTGCCGCAACGCGTCGAGCATGGCGGGCGGGTACTCGTCCCTGATGGTGGCCGCGGGCACGGCGACCAGGTCCGCACCCACGACGGCATCGAGCCCCAGCTCAGGCGTGAGCATCGCGCCCACACTGGTCCGCACGGGCTCACCGGCCCGCTCGCCGCACACGCGGAACTCGATCGGCGGCACCCCCTCCTCGGTCCGGTCGATCCCGAAGACCTCGCAGACCACCCCGAACTCGAAGGGCGCGACCCGGTCGATCACCACCGCGGCAACGGTCTTGAGCATGCCCCCAGAGTACGTGGCAGGATTTTGCCGCACAAGGGCGGTTCTGCCACTGTTGGCAGCAAAGCGACGAGCGCAAACTTAGTGCCATGGAACTCCTCATCACCGCCCTCATCGTCGGCCTCGTCATCTACGGCCTGGAGCGCAACAAGCCCCACCAGGTCACCCGCCCCCACCTGTACGGCAGCACGGACATCCAGGACCGCGACCAGGAACGCACATCAACGGACCTGCTCGGACGCGCCTGACCCGCGTGTCCCGCGTGACCCGCGTGTCCAACGCTCCCGCCCCGCGTGTCCAACCAAACCGACCGCTGAGTTCAACAAATCGTGACGACCTGCTATGCCGCGACCCGACGCCAGAACGCTCGCCGGATCGCGGCATGCAGTTCGGCCGGGTCCTTCAGATCCGCGGCGGTGGCACGGATGACGGTCCAGCCCAGTCTGCGTAGATCGTTCTCCCGCGCCGCGTCCCGGAGACCGCGGCCCACGTGCGCGGCGAACCCGTCGTACTCCAGGGCTACCCGCAGCTCCTCCCAGGCGAAGTCGAGCCGGTACAGCACATGTCCGTCCACGTCCGTCACCGGCACCTGCTGGGCCGGAATGGGCAGCCCGGCGTCGAACAATCCCAGCAGAAGCCAGCTTTCCGCGGGCGACTCGGACAGGCCTGTGGCGAGGTTGAGCAGCACCTCCGCACGCCGACGCCCACGACTGTCTCGCCTCGCCCCGATGCGGTGAGCGACCTCGGCCCGGAACTCGTTCCGCGCTTGGGGCGCGGCGAGCGCGAGGGCTTGGTCCATGCACGCCAACGCGGTCGCGCGGGACGCTCTGCACAGCAGCTCGGTGAGCACGCACTCGAGCGCGTAGACCCGCAGCCCGTCCACGGTCACCACGTCGGTCTCGTCGTAGTGACCGTGGTGAACGGCGATGTCGGGAGTAGATCGAAGTGGCCGGTCGTAAGGGACCAGCACGTGCACCCGTCCCGAGTCGGCTGCCGTGCAGCCGAACAGAACCGCGGCGGTGTGGCTGGTGAGGACCGCGCGGTCACCGGCCATCAGCAGGGCGGCGGCCGCCCGGGTACGCAGCTCGAGTTGGCGATCTCGTTCGACCAGTACATCTCGCGTCACCGTCGCCAGACGCCCCGCTCGTAACAACGCGCGAACACGACGAGGGCCCAGCTCACGTTGCAGTGTGGCGCGCCGGTGGGCACCGTGCAGACCAGGTGGCAGTTCGATCACGCCATGACTGTGCCCGTTCCGGCCCGGACAAGCTGCGATCAGTGACCTGACTGTGGACAACCCGGTGAGCTGTGGACAACTCGCCTTCTCCACACCGCGTCAACTTGACACCAGGCTCTGCTGCCTTTTCGCGTTTTGTTGAACTCACGTGCTCTCCGCGTTGGACACGCGGGGTCTGGGTGTTGGACACGCGGGGTTGCGTGGGGGGTGTGGGGCTGGGATGCTCGGCGAAACATTCCAGCTGGATTGTATGTGCGGGGAGTCGTAATGGCGCGGCGAGCACGGTCGTTGAGCGGCAAGGTCGTTGTCATCACCGGTGGGGCCCGGGGGATCGGGGCTGCCACCGCGATGGCACTCGCCGGGCTTGGGGCCGCCGTCGCCATCGGGGATCTCGATCTCGACCTGGCCAAGGGGACGGCCGAGGAGATCGACGCGCTCGCCCTGCCCCTGGACGTGACCGACCGCGGGGGGTTCACGCGGTTCCTCGATGATGTCGAGAAGCAGTTGGGGCCCATCGACGTGCTCATCAACAACGCCGGGATCATGTCGCTCGGCCCGTTCGAGGACGAGGACGACCGGACCACCGCGCACCAGCTGGCCATCAACCTGCACGCGGTGATCCACGGGACGCGCGAGGCCGTCAGGCGCATGCGGCCGCGCGGAACAGGGCACATCGTCAACATCGCGTCGGCCGCCGGGAAGGCCGGTTTCCCGGGCGGCGCCACCTACTGCGCCACCAAGCACGGGGTCGTCGGGCTGTCCGAGGCCGTCCGCAACGAGCTGCGGGGGTCCGGCGTCGAGATCTCCGTCGTCATGCCGGCCGTGGTGCGGACCGAGCTGGCGGCGGGGCTCACCGAGTCGCGGTTCATCAAGCCGGTCGAGGCGTCCGACGTCGCGGACGCGATCGTGAAGACCTTGCGGCAGCCGAAGTTCGACGTGTTCGTGCCGCGGTCGCTCGACGCGACGTTCCGCTTCACGCGGTTGCTGCCCCGGCCCGCCGCCGAGTGGGTGGCGCGTACGTTCAAGAGCGACCAGGTGCTCTTCGGCGCGTCGCCGGAGGCACGCAGGGAGTACGAGGCCCGCGCCGCGGCCAGCGCACCGGGTGCCGACCGGGAGAGCAACGCATGAGTCCGCTGACGGATTCCCTGCTGACAGCGCTGAAGGCCCGGGTGTGTTCGTCCACTTCGGACACCTACACGACCACCGAGGTGTTCACGGGTGGCGAGCTGGCGGCGCTGCCGCGGTCGTCGGTCGGCGATGTGCACACCGCCTACGAGCTGGCCCTGCGCGCGCAGCGGCAGTGGGCGGAGCGGCCACCGCGGGACCGGCTCGCGGTCTTCCACCGGTTCCACTCGCTCCTGCTCCGCGAACGGGAGACCGTCGCCGACCTGCTGCAGGCCGAGACCGGCAAGGCACGCCGGGACGCGGTCGAGGAGCTGAGCGAGCCGGCGCTGGTCACCAGCTACTACCTGCGGAAGGCGCCGGGGCTGCTGCGGCCGCGGAAGCGGGCCGCGCTGGTTCCCGGCGCGATCACGGTTCGTGAGCTGCGTCAGCCGAAAGGTGTCGTCGGCATCATCTCGCCGTGGAACTACCCGTTCGCGCTCTCGTTCGGGGACCTCATCCCGGCGCTCATCGCCGGCAACGGCGTGGTGCTCAAGCCGGACAGCCAGACGGCGCTGAGCCCGCTGTTCGGTGCCGAGCTGCTGTACCGGGCCGGGCTGCCCGACGGGTTGCTCCAGGTCGTGCTCGGCGACGGACCGACGATCGGCGGCGCGGTCGTCGACACGTGTGACTACATCGGGTTCACCGGCTCCTCACGAACGGGTGCGTTGATCGCCGCCCGCGCGGGTGAACGGCTCGTCGGGTGCTCGCTGGAGCTGGGCGGCAAGAACCCGATGATCGTGCTGGACGACGCGGACATCGCGGCCACGGCCCGCTCCGCCGTGCGCGGGTGCTTCGCCAACTCCGGGCAGCTCTGCCTGAGCGTGGAACGCATCTACGTGCCGGACGCCATCTTCGACCGGTTCGCCGACGCCTTCGTCGCCGAGATCGGGAGGCTGCGGCAGGGCCCCGGCTACGGCTACGGTGCCGACCTCGGCTCGCTGACGTCGCGGCGCGCGCTGAAGACGGTGTCCGAGCACGTGGACGACGCGCGGGCGAAGGGCGCGACCGTGCTGGCCGGCGGGCGGCCGCGGCCGGACCTCGGCCCGTACTTCTACGAGCCGACGGTGCTCACGGACGTCACGCCGGACATGGTGTGCCACAGGGCGGAGACGTTCGGGCCGGTGGTGTCGCTGTACCCGTACCGCGACGAGGACGAGGCCGTGGCGCTGGCGAACGACACGGAGTTCGGTCTGAACGCGAGCGTGCAGGGCCGGGACCTGGCGCGGGCCGCGCGGGTGGCGGCGCGGATCCGCGCGGGCACGGCGAACGTCAACGACGGCTACGCGTCCGCGTTCGGCAGCACGGACGCGCCGATGGGTGGCATGGGCGCCTCCGGGCTGGGGCGGCGGCACGGCGCGGACGGCCTGCTGCGCTACACCGAGGTGCGAACCGTTGCGGTGAAACGGGTCGAGGTGCTGAACCCGCCGCGATGGCTGCCGCACGCGGTGTTCTCGCGGTTGCTGGCGACGTCGTTGCGCGTGCTGAAGGCACTGCGGCTGCGTTGAAGGCACTGCGGCTGCGCTGAACGGGCCTGGCCCGCGGCCCCCGAAACCAGCGTACGGCAGGGCACCGACAGTTCCGTCGGCCCGCGTGCCGAGCGTTTGTGAACAGGGCGTTTCGGACGGTCCTGTCTGTGAACTGGGAAGAAGTAGCGACCAGTCAGCCCCTTGTTAAGTGGACCTTTGGCAGGAACTATCGGCTATCGGGCGGAAACAGACCGTGAGGGCCGCCCGACAACTGAACACCAACCTCCAGCGCCGGCCACCCGGCGTCCCCTGCGGGAGGAAGCGTGAGACTCAGACGCCCGTCCACTGTGGTTGCGGCGCTGGCCGCCATGACCCTCGTCCTGTCCACGACCGGCAACGCGGTGTCCGACCCGCAAGGGCGCGCCTCCGCCGAGTACGTGGTCAGCGGCGTCAAGACCAACGCGGCCGTGAACGCGGTCGCCGCCACCGGTGCCGCCATCAACTCCGTCGAGGACGGAGTGCTCGACGTCACGGCCACGCCGGAGGAGATCGCGCGGATCGAGCGGCTGGGCTACCGCGCCGAGCGGCAGGACAGCATGCCGGCGGCGGAAGGCGCGACCCCGCTGGACTTCCCCAGCGCGGACTCGAACTACCACAACTACGCGGAGATGACGACCGCGATCAACCAGGCCGTCGCCGCGTACCCGAGCATCGCCAGCCAGCAGTCGATCGGCACCTCCTACGAGGGCCGGCAGATGGTCGCGATCAAGATCTCGGACAACGTGGGCACCGACGAGGACGAGCCCGAGGTCCTCTTCACCGCCCACCAGCACGCGCGTGAGCACCTCACCATCGAGATGGCGCTCTACCTGCTCAACGAGCTGACCACCAAGTACGGCACCGACAGCCACATCACCGACCTCGTCAACAGCCGTGAGATCTGGATCATCCCGGACCTCAACCCCGACGGCGGCGAGTTCGACATCCGCACCGGCTCCTACGCGGGCTGGCGCAAGAACCGGCAGCCGAACACCGGCAGCTCCGCCGTCGGCACCGACCTCAACCGGAACTGGCCGTACAAGTGGGGTTGCTGCGGCGGCTCGTCGAGCAGCCCGTCCAGCGAGACCTACCGCGGCCCGTCGGCGGGGAGCGCGCCCGAGGTCGCGAACGTCGTCAACTTCGTGAACTCGCGCCGGATCGGCGGCGTGCAGCAGATCAAGACGAACATCGACTTCCACACGTTCAGCGAGCTGGTCCTGTGGCCACTGGGCTACACCAACGCGGACACCAGCCCGGAGATGAGCCAGCAGCAGCACAACACGTTCGTGACTCTCGGTCAGCAGATGGCCGCCACGAACGGCTACACGCCCGAGCAGGACTCCGACCTGTACATCACGGACGGTTCGATCGACGACTACCTGTGGGGCACGCAGGGCGTCTACTCGTTCACGTTCGAGATGTACCCGTCGGACGGCGGCCTCGACGGCTTCTACCCGCCCGACGAGGTGATCAGCCGCGAGACCACCCGCAACCGTGCCGCCGTCCTCCTGCTGCTCGACTACTCCGACTGCCCGTCCCGCGTCATCGGCGTCACCTGTGACGGCTCCGAGCCGCCGCCGGCCGGGCCGACGTTCGAGAACACCGCCGACGTCGCCATCCCCGACGCGGGTGCGGCGGTGAACAGCCCGATCACGGTGACCGGCGTGTCCGGCAACGCGCCGTCGGACCTGCAGGTGTCGGTCGACATCCAGCACACCTACCGCGGTGACCTGCAGGTCGACCTGGTCGCCCCGGACGGCACCGCGTACCGGCTGAAGAGCACCTCCACCAGCGACTCCGCGGACAACGTGGTCGCGACCTACACGGTCAACGCCTCCAGCGAGGTCGCGAACGGCACCTGGCAGCTGCGGGTGCGCGACTACTACAGCGCCGACACGGGCTACATCAACTCCTGGAGCCTCACCTTCTAGAAACGGACGCCGTTCTCCGGAGCCCGATCTCGGAGAACGGCGTCCTTCGTACCGAAGAAAGGGATGTGGATGACGTCTTGGAGACGACGGCTGACGTTCACGGCGGTGAGCGTCCTGGCCGTTCTGGGGGCCGCGGCGGGGCAGGCAGTGGCCGAACCGCCGGCGACGAACGACGTGCAGCCGCAGGTCATCGGCGGCACGCCCGCCGCGCAGGGTGAGTTCCCGTGGATAGTCCGGCTGTCCATGGGCTGCGGCGGATCGATGATCACCCAGCAGATCGTCCTGACCGCGGCGCACTGCGTGCCCGCGACGGGACCCAACACCAGCATCACCGCCACCCTCGGGGTGGTGGACCTGCAGGACCCGAACCGGATCGTGGTCAACTCCGACTACGTGATCCGGGCACCCGGCGCCGGCGGGCCGCCCGGTGACGACTGGGCGCTGATCCGGCTCGCACGGTCGGTCGACGTGCCGACCGTGCCGCTCACCACCACCCCCGAGTTCGACAGCGGCACGTTCACGGTCGCCGGCTGGGGCGCGGCGTCCGAGGGCGGCGCGCAGGAGCGGTTCCTGCGGAAGGCCCAGGTGCCGTTCATCGACGACCAGCAGTGCATGAGCGCGGGCAGCGACTACTCCGACCTCGTGCCCGCCGAGGAGATCTGCGCCGGCAACTGGGACGCCGGCGGCGTGGACACCTGCCAGGGCGACTCCGGCGGCCCGCTGCTCAACAAGGACGCGGCCGGCAACTGGGTCCTGATCGGCACCACGAGCTGGGGCATCGGCTGCGCCCGCCCGCAGAACCCGGGCGTCTACATGCAGGCGAGCTACTTCTCGAACGCCATCCTGGCCGCGGCGGCGTCGCTCGGGCCCAGGTGCGAGCCGGCGACCAACACGACCGGACAGGCCATCCCGGACGAGGGCGAGATCACCAGCGCGGTGACCGTGGCCTGCGACGGCAACGCCTCCAGCCAGACCAAGGTGGAGGTGAACATCACCCACCCGTACCGGGGCGACCTGATCATCGACCTGATCGCGCCGGACGGCACGTCCTACCGGCTGAAGGGCGCGAAGGGTGACGACGGCGTGGACAACGTCAACGAGCAGTACACGGTCAACGCGTCGAGCGAGACCGCGAGCGGCACGTGGACGCTGCGGGTTCGCGACGTCTTCCACGGGGACACCGGCACCCTGAAGAACTGGAAGCTGACCGTTTAGTCCTGATCAGTCCGCTCGGCTGAGGGTCACCCACCGGACGCCCCGGGGGTGGCCCTCAGCCGCGTGCACAGGCAAGATGGCCGAGGTTACTGTGAGGTAGCGTCGCTGACGACGGACATGCGACGCACTTCGTATCTCGAGGAGCAGACCATGCGCGAACTCGCCGTCCCCCCGCTTGCCAGCGTGCCGGACAGCGGAGGCCTGGCCGACGTCGTGTACCTCAACGCCACGGAGGCACCCACCGACGTCGTGTTCCGCAGAAAGACCGGCGGCGCGTGGCGGGACGTGACGACCGAGCAGTTCCTGGGCGAGGTCGTCGGGGTCGCGAAGGGGCTGGTCGCGTCCGGCGTCGGCCCCGGCGACCGGGTCGGCATCCTGTCGGCGAACTGCTACGAGTGGACGCTGTTCGACTTCGCCATCTGGGTGGCGGGCGCGGCGTCCGTGCCGATCTACGTCACCTCCTCGGCGGAGCAGATCGAGTGGATCCTCTCCGACTCCGGCGCGGTGGCCGTGCTCACGGAGAACGCCCCGCTCACCGACTGCGTCGAGCAGGTCCGCGACAAGCTCACCGACCTCAAGCAGGTCTGGCGGATCGACGACAACGCGGTCGAGGCGCTGGTCGAG
The DNA here is from genome assembly GCF_045807065.1 of Actinophytocola sp. Classification (GTDB taxonomy): domain Bacteria; phylum Actinomycetota; class Actinomycetes; order Mycobacteriales; family Pseudonocardiaceae; genus Actinophytocola. The sequence continues at coordinate 11,378 of NZ_JBJMIE010000322.1, forward strand.
GCCGGCGGGGACGTCGCGGACGAGGTGATCGACGAGCGGCGGCGGAGTGTCGGGCCGGACGACCTCGCCACCCTGATCTACACGTCCGGCACCACCGGGCGGCCCAAGGGCGTGGTGCTCACCCACCGCAACCTGTACGCGGCCTGCCGCAACGCCGTCGAGTACCTGTCCGTGCTTTTCAAGGCGGACGAGGCGTCGACGCTGCTGTTCCTGCCGCTCGCACACGTGTTCGGCCGCATGGTCGAGGTCGCGGCGTTCATGGCCCGCGCGACGCTCGGCCACTGGGCGGACGTGAAGACGCTGACCGACAACCTGGCCGCGTTCAAGCCGACGTTCCTGCTGTCCGTGCCGTACGTGCTGGAGAAGGTCTACAACGGGGCGCGGCAGAAGGCGCACTCGGACGGCAAGGGCAGGATCTTCGACCTCGCCGCGGACACCGCGATCGCCTACAGCGAGGCCGACGGCAAGGCGGGCCTGGGCCTGCGGCTCAAGCACGCGCTGTTCGACCGGCTCGTGTACTCGAAGCTGCGGGCGGCGCTCGGCGGGCAGGTCAGGTACATGATCTCCGGCGGCGCCGCGCTCGGGCCGCGACTCACGCACTTCTTCCGCGGCGTCGGCGTCAACGTGTACGAGGGCTACGGGCTGACCGAGTCGTCGGCGGCCTCGGTGGTCAACACGCCGGACCAGTGGCGGCCGGGCACGGTCGGCAGGCCGCTGCCGGGCACGGCCGTGCGGATCGAGGAGGACGGCGAGATCCGGCTGCGCGGTGATGGGATCTTCACCCGGTACTGGCAGAACGAGACGGCGACGGCCGAGGCCATCGGCGACGGCGACTGGTTCGCGACCGGCGACCTCGGCGAGCTGGACGAGGACGGCTTCCTCAAGATCACCGGACGGAAGAAGGAGATCCTCGTCACCAGCGGCGGCAAGAACGTCGCGCCGTCGGTCATCGAGGACCGGATCGCCGCGCACCCCCTGGTCGGACAGGCCCTTGTGGTCGGTGACGGGCAGAAGTACATCGCCGCGCTGATCACGATCGACGCGGACTACTTCAGCTACTGGAAGTCCACCGCGGGCAAGGACGCGAACGCGACGGTGACCGACCTCGCCGAGGACCCCGACCTCACCGCCGAGATCCAGAAGGCCGTCGACGAGGGCAACCTCGCGGTGTCCAAGGCGGAGTCGGTGCGCAAGTTCAGAATTCTCGACACCGAGTTCAATCCGGAAAATGGTTACCTGACGCCGTCATTGAAGCTCAAGCGCGGCGTCATCATGAAGGACTTCGCGAGAGAGGTCGACGCCCTGTACTCCTGACCTCACGTAACCGCTTGAACTCCGGACCGTAATGGGTATGGTTCTCTCGCCTCACCCGCCAGTTTTGGAGGTTGACAGCCATGGGACGGCACTCCTCCGTGAAGTCACGTGGCAGGCGGGCGAGAACGCCGCTCATCGCGTTGTCGGCGTTGCTGGTGCTCGCGCTCATCGGCTGGTTCACCTACGACTTCCTGGCCGACAAGTTGCGAGCGTCCAGTTGCGACAGTACGACCGTGCTCAACGTGACGGCGTCGCCGGACATCGCGCCGGTGGTCCAGCGGACCGCGGCCGCCCTGTCCTCTGAGGACACCTGCTACGAGGTGCGGGTGTCCGATGAGGAGTCCGAGGACACGACCGAGTCGCTCGTGGTGTCCGACGGCAGCGAGCCGCCGGACGTGTGGATCCCGAACTCGACGATCTGGTTGCAGCGAGGGCAGGCGCGGGGCGCGTTCGACTCGCCCGTCACCGGGACGTCGATCGCCAGCTCGCCGGTGGTGCTCGCGCTGACGCAGGACGCCGCGGCGCAGCTCGGCTGGCCGGCGAAGCAGCTGACGTGGGCGGACGTGCTCAACTCGGCACTGAACATCGGCATGCCCGACCCGGCCCGCGAGCCCGTCGGCGTCTCGGTGCTGTTCGGGGTGCGCGACCTGACGAAGGCGGCCCCCGAGGCGAACGCGGCGGTGACGACCGAGCTGCGGCGGCTGTCGGCGAACACCCAGTCCTCCGTCGGCGACCTGTTCAACCTGCTGCCGGGCGGCGGGGAGGACGACGACCCGCTCGACGGGTTCCCGGTGTCGGAGAACGGGGTGCTGCGCAACAACGCGAAGCAGAGCACACCGCTCGTCGCGGTGTACGCGAACCCGGCGGTGCCCGCGCTGGACTACCCGTACACGATGCTGCCGGGCGCGCGCGGGAAGAAGCGGGAGGCCGCGGAGAAGTTCCTGACCGTGCTGATGCAGCAGAACACCGCCGACGCCCTCGCCGACGCGGGTTTCCGCACCCCGGACGGCGAGATGCTGCGCAAGCGCGGCACGTCCGAGCTGACCTCGGCGTCGAAGGTCACACCGGCGGAGATCCCCCAGGCGGCGGACGTCGACGACCTGCTGAACGTGTGGGCCGGGATCAACCTGAGCGGCCGCGTGCAGGTGCTGCTGGACGTGTCGGGCTCGATGGCCGAGCCGGTGCCGGGCACGAACACCAACCGCCTGACGCTGACGCTGCAGGCCGCCCAACGCGGCATCCACCTGATGAAACCGAGCACGAAGCTCGGCGTGTGGCTGTTCTCGACGAAGCTCGACGGCGACAAGGACTACCAGGAGTTACTACCCGTGCTGCCGATCAGCGAGCAGGCGCGGACCGGTGGTCTGGACAAGCTGAACACGGTGCGGGCGCTCCCGAACGGCGCGACGGGCCTGTACGACAGCGTGCTGGCGGCCTACCAGTCGGCGCGGCAGAACTACGAGCCGGGCCGCATCAACGTCGTGATCGTCCTGACCGACGGCAAGAACGAGGACCCGAAAAGCATCAGCCGCGACGCGCTGCTGTCGGAACTGGGGAAGCTGCAGGACCCGCGCCACCCCATCCTGATCGTCGGCATCGGCATCGGCCCGGACGTCGACGCGGGTGAACTGCAGGCCATCTCCGGCGCGACCGGCGGCCAGGCCTTCACCGCCGACGACCCCACCAAGATCGACCAGATCTTCTACGCGGCGCTGTCTCGGGTGCTCTGCCAACCCCCCGACTGCAAGCAGAAGGCGGGCAGCTGACCGGTCCTGGAACCAGTGAGGGCTACTGAACCAGCGGAACGGGCTTGACCCGCTGCTCGCGCTGGTGCGGCAGCGCACGAAACGTGAACGCGTGCTGACCCCCGGACAACAGCTCCGGCAGCACGATAGCGCGCCCGATGGTGATGGACGCGCAGTCCAACGAGATCCCCTTCAGCCCACCGACCTGCGCGTCCTTCGCGCCCAGCCAGTGCAGGCCACTGTCGATGAGCGCCTGCCGTTCGGCATGATCCGAGAGCTGGTTCCGGTCTCTCGTGATGATCGCATCGAACCTGCGGGTCGTGAGCTCGGCGAACAGCGGCACGTCGTCGACCGCGGTGAGCCCCTCGTCCCGCGCGCAACAGCAGGAATGCCCGTGCAGGAGGGCGGTCACCGGCGCCACCAGGCGAGGGCTGAGGTTGTTGTCCAGGAAGAACTTCACGCGGCCCGGCTCCGCACGGCCGAGTGGAAGTCGAGGGCGTCCCGCGCGGCCTCGGCGTCGACCTCCGGGTAGTAGTCGACGACCTGGTCCGGCGTCATGTCGCCGCCGGCAAGCAGGTTCGCGATCGTGTCGTAGGGGATCCGGGTGTCGGCGATCGTCGGCCAGCCGCCCATACGGCCGGCTCTGATCTCGAGGCGTTTCCTCGGCCGCAGGAAGTCGACGACCGCCTCGCCCCGGTTGGTCGTGAACGGCGCGAAGATCTCCGCGAGGCTGTGCATCTGGTACTGGCCGGGGCTCTGCACCAGGTCGATGGTGTTGCCGTCGTCGTCGGCGATGACGATCGTCTTGCCGTTCGTGCCGAACCGATACCTGGACGGGTGCTCGGTGAAGTCCAGCGCGGGCATGTTGGCGAAGGCTCGACGCACTTTCTGCAGCGACGCGGCCTCGCTCCTCAGCCGGACCACGGTCCGCAGGGTGAGGACGTCGCGGAACGAGTACAGCAGCCGCGGCTGGACCTGGGCCTCCGGCACGAGCAGGCCGGTGGAGTTCCACCGGCGCAGCTGCCGCACGGACGCTCCGGTCAGCGTGGAGGTCAGATCAGTGGGAAACATGTGCTCACCTCCTTTCCGCGGAACTCCGGCGCATCATCATCGCAGCTCACAGCACGAGACAGGCGGCGCGACACGAAACCACGCCGTTACTTTCAGTGGGCTGTTGCTCTACACACGGTAACAAGCGTGCCTATGACCGGATCAGCCGGACATGTGGGCGATGGGTGCTCGATTACCGGGAAGTAGCCCCTATACAAGGCCCATCCGAAGCGGTGTTGCGGCATGATTCAGTGCATGCGATGCGACGTGTGGTGGGCGCACCCGGCCGCGGAGACGCCCGGACTCTTCGGCCTGCTCGACGAGGTGGATCGCGGTCGCTTCGCGGGGTATCGGCGGGAGGCTGACAAGCTGCGGTTTCTCACCGGGCGGGCGTTGATCCGCGGGGTGGTGTCCGCCGAGTTGGGGGTCGCGCCCGGGGAGGTCGTGTTGGACAGCTCCTGCTTCGACTGTGGCAAGCCGCACGGGAAGCCGAAGGTTGTCGGGTCCGCGCTGGAGGTGTCGATCTCGCACTCCGGGGACTGGGTGGTGCTCGCGATGACCGACGGGGCGTCGGTCGGGGTGGACGTCGAGGAGGTGCGGGACGCGGAGGTCGACGGGCTGGCCGGGATCTGCTTCTCGCCGCCGGAGTTGGCGACGTTCAAGGGCGTGCCGGAGGAGGAGCGGCGGGGCGCGTTCTTCACGTACTGGGCCCGCAAGGAGGCCGTGCTGAAGGCCACCGGCAAGGGCATGTGGGTGCAGATGAGCAAGCTGACCCTGACCGCCCACGACGAGCCGCCGCGGGTGGTCGGGTCCGAGGCGGCCGAGGTGGACATCGACGCGGTGCGGATGGTGGACCTGGACCGGGGTGCGGGGTACCGGGCGTGCATGGCCGTGTTCACCGACTCCACGCCGAAGGTGGAGGAGCACGACGCGGCTCAGCTGCTCGCCGCGCTCGG
>NZ_JBJMIE010000323.1:0-16279 GCF_045807065.1 Actinophytocola sp.
GCGATGGCCATCTTCGGTGGTGACGAGTCCCAGCCGTTGCGTGACCTGTTCGGCGAACTGATCGCCTACGACGACGTCAAGCGGCACCTGTCCGGGACGGTCAGCCACGTGGACATCCGCTACGACTTCGGCCAGGACGTCCACCCGCTCGTCGGTCGCCGGCTGCCGCCGCGCACGCTGCGGACCGTGGACGGAACGGTGCGCACGCCCGACCTGCTGCGCCCGGCGCTGGGTGTCCTGATCACCCTGTCCGACACGCCGGAACTCCAGGCGATCTCGACCGCCTGGAAGGACCGGGTCACCACGGTCGCCGGCACGCTGCCCTCCCCGGGACCTTTCGACGGGCTCGCCGCGCTGCTGGTCCGCCCCGACGGCTACGTCGCGTGGGCGGGCGAGGACCCGACCGGTCTCACCGAGGCACTCGGCCGGTGGTTCGGCACCCCGGATCCCGCCTGAGCACTCCGATGGCTCCCGGACACGCAGTGGCCGATGTCCGGGGGCCGTCTCGGGTCGCCGGCCGACGAGCGGGCGCCGAGCAGGTGGCCCGACACCCGATCGCGACGACGCGGGAGTGCCGGGCCCGGGAGCGGTATCAGACCAGGTCGAAGTCATGGGTCGACCGGTCCGCGGGGCCGACGACGACGTCCAGCCGGGGGTCGAGGGCCAGCATGGCCTGGTGCAGCCGCTGCACCTTCAACGAGGGCTCGACCCCCAGCCCCTCGATCATCCGGATGCGCAGCTTGCGGAAGATCTCCAGGGCCGAGGCCTGTCTTCCCGCCCGGTACAACGCGACCATGGCCTGCGAGTGCAGCCTCTCGTGCTGCGGGTACCGCGCGATCAACTCGGTGAGCTCCGCGACGAGTTCGGAATGCCTGCCCAGGCGCAGATCGGCGTCGATCCGCCGCTCGACGGTGTTCAGGCGGCTCTCCTCGAGCCGCATGACCTCGATCTCGAGGACGGGGCCGTGCCGGACGTCGACCAACGCCGGCCCGCTCCACAGCGCGAGCGCCTGCCGGAAGAACTGGGCCGCGCGCTCGTCGTTGCCGGCCTCGAAGGCGAGGTGTCCTTCCGCGACCATGTTCTGGTACTGGTGTACGTCAACGCTCTCGGTCGGTACCTGGAGCAGATAGCCGCCGTGCCGGGTGGTGAGCACCTCCTTGGCCGCACCCGGACCGTCACCGCCGATCGCGGCGTCCAGCTGCCGGCGCAGGTGGAGGATGTAGGTCTGTAACGTGGCGGGGGCGCTCGGCGGGGGCCTGGTTCCCCATAACTCCTGCATGAGCGTGGGCACAGGAATGACCCGTCCCGGATTGAGGGCGAACAGGGACAGAATCTGTCGCGGCTTACTTGCCGTCGGAACAATCGAGGCGCCGTTGACCTCGACACTCAGTGGTCCTAGCACCTGGGCCGTCATAGGATTCTTCAGCACGTGTCGATTTCCTCTCGTGGCCGAATTCCGTCACGGTGCACCGTTGCTGAGGCGGTGTGTTTCACTTTCCGCCAGTCAGAACGGCCGCATGGCTCCGCCGGTGCCGCATTCTGGAGAGTGCCGCATCCGGGGTGAGGGGCGTGGCCCGAAGGCGCGTAGTGGCCACGTGGCCGTGCCACTGGCCTCCCGAACGTGGCTCGGCCGGCAACACCTCACCGCAGGCCAGCCAAAAGTTGAAGTTTCAACCGTAATCGACGCCACCGCCATCCCCCATGCCTCTGAATGACACTGCCCCCACCCCAGGAAACTTCCCACTGTGACCACAGTAGATATATTCCGGAAGTCCTGTCAAGTTGAAATCGAGTCTGGTCAGGGTGGTATTGAGTCAGCCATCCAGACAAAGGCGACGCGAGCGTTGATGCCATGACTGCGGTGCGTAATATCGGCCCATCGCCGCTGGCAGAGGCCTTGGCCGACCAGTCAAACCGCGCGATCGTTGAATTATATGAGTATTGAGTATTGTGATCCTTCTCGATTTCGGGTAGCCGACGACGCGCGTGCGGGACGGGATGCCGAAAGTGCTCGTGGCCAAGGGTGGTCACCCCGGCAGGGATCACCGCAGGGCGTCGGTGACTCGGCGGTGATCGCCGGCGGCCACCTCGCGCCGGCGCGAGGTTCGGGCCGGGGGCGCCCACGACAGTGCGCCGGCCACGCGCGAGGGTGGCCGGCGAGGGGCGAGGAACCGCGTGTGAATCAGCCGGTGGTCGGACCGGAGTGGCCGGCCGGCTCGGCGGCGGCGTCGGTGGGACCAGGATCGTGTCGGTGGGTGCCCTGCGGTACCAGTTCCGCCAGGACGTCGGGCTGGGTGAGCCGTGGCAGCATCAGTTCCCAGTAGTCACGGAGCCCCTCGGACGACACCCACTGCGGGTCACGCAGGCCCAGCACCGCGAGGCCCACGGTCGTCGCCACGATGGCGGCCGACGCCTGCGCCGGCGAGACGTCGTCCGCCAGCATCCCCTCCCGCTGCGCGGCATGCAGGACACCGTCGATCCAGCCGCGCCACCGCCCCTGTCGGTCCAGGTGCGAGGTGTCCCAGGAGGCGGCGCCGGCCATCTGGAAGCCCGCCCGGACCACGATGTCGTCGTCGATGCTGCGCATCAGCGCGTTCGCCGCGTTGATGAGCCGCTGCAGGGCGCTGCCGGGCCGTTCGTCGGCCTCCCGGATGATCCGCGCGACGGTGTCCGCGAACTCCGCCTCCACGGCCTGCCCCAGGCCGAGCTTGTTCTCGAAGTGGAAGTGCAGTGCCCCGTTGCTCAGGCCCGCCTTCCTGCTGATGCTGCTGATCGTCGCCGACACGAAACCTTCCTCGGCGAACACCTCCGCCGCGGCTCGCAGCAGTGATCGCCGCGTGCTCTCGGCCCGCTCCTTTTGCTTCATCCGGTCCGCTCCATCAGTTGATGCCCACCAGTCACAACAGCAGCGACTCGACCTCCGTGGCCGCGAGAGCGCACCGGCTGCACCGGGCCGGGAGAACAACGGTGCCGGCCCGTTCTCGGACCGGCACGACAACTCTGCCGTGGTTGCCGCACCGGTACGGGCTCCAGCGACGCGGTCCCCGGCTCGGCACGCGAGCCGTGGCGGGCGGGCGCCGTCAGTCCGGGCACGTGGTCCGGCAGCACCGGGGTCAGGCCGACCACGTCCGCAGCGAGCGGCGGGGTCGGCACCACCTTCACTGCCACTCCTCGAGACCGTGCGGGCGAAACGTGGTGCGTGGCGGGAAGCCGCTACGCGTCACGTCGGAGCAGTTGGTGGGCCAACCTGCTCCACGTGGCCGCGTAACCGTGGGCCAGGTCGGCGACCTCGGCGGCCCAGTGGCGGGGCAGTCCGTGTTCGAGGGTGGCGATGGCTTCGTCGTCGACCGAGTAGTGGTGCAGCCAGCGCAGCACGCGCCGGCCCGCTTCGGTGAGCCGCAGCGACGGGTCCTCACCGAGCCGGGCCAGCAGCTGCTGACCGGGGACCTCGCCCCTGTGCTCGGCACGGACCGCGGGCTGGGGCGTGCGCCGCGCGGCGGCGGTGCGTTCGGCACGTCGGGTGTCGCGGTAGCGGTCCGGCACGGGGTCCTCGCCGCGCTGGATGCGCTGCCGCACGTCCCGCACGGTGGCCGGGGACAGCCCGGTCGCCCGGGCCACCTCGCGCAGGCCGGCGTCGGGTCGATCGAGGAAGACGGCGGCGGCACGGCGCCGACGCTCTGCGCCGTCGAGCGGACGCAGCCGGCCGTCCCGGCCCAGTCGCGGGTCGGATCGCGTGGCGTCCGCGGCCGACGACTGCGCACGGATCCGGGCGACGGTCTTGTCCGACATACCCGCGGCGGCGGCGACCGCGCGGTCCGACCACTCGGGATGAGCCCGGAGGATGCAGGCCGCCGCGGCCGTCCGGTCGGCGCGGGACACCGGGCCGGGTGTGCCGGCGGTCACGGACTCGATCGGGACGGCGGTCCGGTTCGCGGTCGGCCCGGCAGGGTCGGGGGAGTCGTCGAACACGAACGAGTCGATCCCCAGGCGGGTGGTCGAGTGGGCGATCCCGAGAGCCGAGGACTCGATCCCCTCGCGGCCGACCTCCGGGTCCGTCAACCGCTGCGCCCTGACCAACGTGAACCTCCTGATCGTGCTCGGAAAGCGAAGGCCTGCTTCGACAGCAGGGTGCCATGCCCAGCGCGCTGCTTCCATTCTGTATCCGTGGCATCGGGTCGCACTGGAGTACGGCGTGAATGTGAGCCCTGCTCAGCACCGTGGAGCATCGACACTGATCTCCTCGGCGGGAATGCCGCGGTGGTGCGCGGCTCATCCCGCCTGCTCCGTCCGGAACAGGCGGGATGGCTGACGGCGGAACTCCTCGCGTCGACGACCGCGCCACCGACGAGGCTGGGCGCCCTACCAGGTGACGGGTAGTTCCAGCAGTCCCTGCAGGGTGGTACCCGGTTTGAAGGGAATCTCCGTCGCGGGCACCGCGAGTGCCAGGCCGGGTAGCCGGTCGAACAGGGTACGCAGCGAAATCTCTATCTCGGCTCGGGCGAGATTGGCCCCGAGGCACTGGTGGATACCGAAGCCGAACGCGAAGTGGTGCCGCACCGGCCGGTGCCAGTCCAGCTCGTCGGGTTCGCTGTACACGGCCGTGTCGCGATTGATCACGGAGTTCGAGAACACGACACCGTCGTTGGCGCGAATCGTGTAGCCCGCGATCTCGATGTCCGCCGTCGCCACCCGCAGCGCCCCTTCCGCGACCGAGAGGAAGCGCAGCAGCTCCTCGACCGCCGCGGACATCAACTTCGGGTCCGCGCGCAGTTCCGCGAGCCGGGCCGGGTGCTCGATCAGCGTGAACGCCCCCAGCGCGATCATGTTCGTCGTGGTCTCGTGCCCCGCGACGATCAGCAGCGACGCCAGGTGCACCAGATCGTCCTCGGCGATGGCACCCTCGGCGAGCTGACGCTGGATCAGGTCGTCGAGCAGTCCCTCGCCGGGTTGCCGCCGCTTCCGTTCGATCAGCTCGCCCACATAGGTGTGCAGGCGCATGCCGGCCGCCGCGGTGTCCTCGGGCGTCGGACCTGCCAGCAACCGCCGGGACTGTTCCTCGAACAGCTCGTGGTCCTCGTACGGCACACCGAGCAGCGCGCACATCGTCAGGGACGACACAGGCAGCGCGAATCCGCGGACCAGCTCGGCGGGCGGCCCCTGCTCGATGATCCCGTCGATGAGTCGGTCGACCGTCGCCTGGATGCTGGGCCGCAGCGCGGCGATCCGCTTGACCGTGAAGCTGGGGATCACGGTGCGCCGCTGCGCGCTGTGTTCGGGATCGTCCACGCCGAGCAGCGACAGCCGCCGGCTGCCGACACGCTTCTTGAACTGCGGTGTCGGCGAGGGAAACCATTTGTTCGTCTGGTCGGCGGACAGGCGCTGGTCGATGAGCAACTCCCGGGCCGCGGCGGCGCCGGTGACGAGCCACACCACGCGCCCGTCGTAGAGGCTGACCTGAGTCAACGGCCTCGCCGCACGGAGCGGGTCGTACGCGGCAGGCGGGTGATACGGGCACGTACGGTCCTGGGGAAAGGCGACGAGTCGTTCCGTCACTTCTTCCGTCATGGATGCCTCACGTCTGGTGAGCAGCGGGAAAATCGGATTGGTGATACTCCACGAAATCCGTCGGCACGAGCCGGCCGGAGCGGCAGCGCCCGCCGCGGGTGGCATCGGGCCACGCTGTCACACTCGTCGGCCGCCGCGGCACAGGGAGGTACTCGACCTAGCGCGCGGCGCCGGAGAACTTCAGCAGTTCACCATTGTTGGTGATCGCGTTGTTCAGCACGTAGGCATTACCGTATGAATCGACGGCGAGACCGGTGGGCGCGTTCAGGACGCCGCCGGTGTCGATCGTCGTGGTGACTCCGGTCCGCACGTTGATCCGGGCCAGGGAGCCGGGACCGGGCACCTGCGTGCCCACCGGCGGGGTGCTGCCGTAGGACAGCGCGATCAGGTCACCGTTGGGCGCCAGGGCGAGGGCGATGACATCCGTCAGACCGGTGGTGATCAGGGTCAACCCGCTGCCGGGCACATAGCGCCAGATCCGGGAGAGTCCCACGTTCTCGCCGCTCATGTCACTGATGTAGAACACGCCGTTCGAGGCGCGCACGATCCCGGTCGGCACCGACTGCGCCTGCGCGCCGGTCGACGTGACGTTGCTGGGAACGACGGCCGCGGTCGAGACGGTGCCGTTCGGCGCGACAGACAGCACGTCGTTGGCCCCGGCGTCGGTGGCCAGGAAGCCGCCGTTACCGTCCTCGACGAAGTTCCACGGGTTGGCGAAGACGCCGGTCCCATCGGGGTCGGCCGCGGCCTCGTACGCGGTCAGATCACCGAGCAGAGTGCCGTTCGACAGGCTCAACGTGCCCAGTGGACCGCTACCCGCGCCGAGTGCGGCACGGTCGGCGGGACCACCGCTGAAGCCGTAGATCACCGCGAAGGTGCCGCCCGCGTGCGGTACGGCCTGGGTCGCGCCCGCGATCACGACGGTGCCGTCGAGACGGACGATCGCCTCGGACGGCAGACCTGTGACGACCCGGCGCTGCCTCGAACCCGCGATCGCGTAGATGGACCCGGTGAAGCCCAGGCACCGGGTGATGACACCGGGCGCCGGTGCGGTGCAGGGCGTGGTCGGGCCACTGCCGCCCTCACCGATCAGGATCGTGCCGCCGGCGCCGATGGTGACCGAACGCGGATTGTGCAGACCGCTCGCCACCACGACCGGGGTGCGCGTGTTCTTGCTCGTCGCGGCCTGGCTCGTGACCGCGGTCGCCGTGAGGCTACCTAATACGGCCGTTACCAGTAACGCCCCCGCCCAGATCCTTTTTGCACTCGCCATGTCTCTCCTCAACTTGGCACGCCCCCATGTCAAGGGCGAATCCCTGAAGCCACCCTAGACGTAGGGATCATCGGAACCGAAGTGGTTCAACATCGGAAAATCCGCACTTGCACGCCGCCTCAAGTCGCATTCCAGTTTTGGGCCGGGACTCGCCTGCTGAGCGGGTGGACGGTCACGCCGTCCCGGCAGCCCGACCGCATGCGTTCGTCGACGTGGCACGGTTGCCGGACGGGTCGCCTGAAGTCGGGTGTCACATTCGCGGGCTCCGCGGTGTCTTCATGGATGACCAGGTGAAGCACACAGGAGGACAGCATGGCGGTACGCATCCCGAAGGCAGAGCTCCCCGCCGAGCTCAGGGACGCTATGATCAAACAGCTCGGGTCCGTGCCCGAGCCAATCGCGGTGTCGTACAACAATCCGCCCGTGGCGAACGCCAACTCGGAGTACTCGGCCAAGGTGGCCACGTGGACCGCGTGCGACGCGGCGCTCAAGACGTTCGCGCACATGGCCGTCGCGGCGCAGATCGGCTGTAGCTGGTGCCTGGACATCAACTACTTCCTGGCGCTGAACCAGAACCTCGATCTGACCTAGGCCAGCCAGGTGCCGAACTGGCGCCAGTCGGACGTGTTCAGCCCGCTGGAGCGGGAGGTGCTGGAGTACGCCGAGGCGATGACCAACACCCCGACGACCGTGACCGACGAGATGTCGGCGAGCCTGCTGGAGCAGCTCGGCGCGGCGGCGTTGGTCGAGCTCACCACGTTCATCGCCTTCGCCAACATGGCGAGCAGGGCCAACACGGCGCACGGAATCACTTCGCAGGGTTATTCCGACTCCTGCGAGATCCCGCTGGCCAAGCGGCCCGATACCGCCGGTGTAGCTTCGGGGGCATGACACCCGATCCATTCGTCGCCCACCGCAGCCTGCTGTTCACGGTCGCCTACGAAATGCTCGGCTCGGCGACCGACGCGGAGGACGTGCTGCAGGACTCCTGGCTGCGGTGGGCGGACGTCGATCGGTCCCAGGTGCACGATCCGCGCGCGTATCTCGTGCGGATCGTCACCCGGCAGGCACTCAACCGCCTGCGAACGCTGTCCCGCAGCCGCGAGGACTACGTCGGCGAGTGGCTGCCGGAACCGCTGCTGACGAGTCCTGACGTCGCGGAGGACGTCGAGCTCGCGGAAAGCGTCTCGATGGCGATGCTGACCGTGCTGGAAACGCTCGCGCCGGTGGAGCGGGCGGTGTTCGTGCTCCGTGAGGTCTTCGACATGCCGCACGGTGAAATCGCCGAGGCCGTGGGCAAGTCTCCGGCTTCGGTGCGCCAGATCGCGCGGCGGGCCCGCGGCCACATCATGGCCCGACGGCCCCGGATGCGGGTCAGCGCGTCGGAACAGCAGGCCGTGATGGATCGGTTCCTGGCCGCACTGGACACCGGTCGACTGCAGGACCTGATGGAGGTCATGGCACCGGACGTGGTCATGATCGCCGACGGTGGCGGGGTCGCGGCCGCCGCACTGACCCCCACGCACGGGGCGGAAGCGGTGGCGGCGGTGCTCGCCCGCGCGAGCCGGTCCGCGCTCGTGTCGACGGCCACATGGCTCAACGGTGCGGTTGCGGCTCGGATCGAAGTGGCCGGCGAGCCCGCCGCGGTGAGCGTCGCGGTGGCAGACGGTCGAATCACCCACATCTATCTGGTCCGGAACCCGCTGAAGCTGACGCGGCTGGACCAGCAGGCCAACCTCGCCAGGTAGCCACGGACCGTGCCGGGCGTGTCGTGTCAACTCAGGAAACGACACGCCCTTTTCCGCTGCCGGCCGGGGGCCGGTTCGCGAATCGATTGGCCGCCTTCTGCCGCGAGCACCTGGAAACTAGATTTCCTCTTCAACGGCGATCGATCGCGAAAAGAGAGGGACCCGACTCCCGCTAGGTTCTCACTCCGGCCGCGGTAGACCGGCGTTGACAACGGCCGAGCACACGGAGAAGTTTAATCTTGCGTCCATGACGCCGCACCCAGCGACATTGTTCGGAGGCCCGCCAGGAGACCGAGCGAAGGTGAAGGTGGTGCCGCTCCACAGAATCTCCTGACGGGGCTATCTGTTGTGGACAGATATACTGCTGAAGGGAATCGCGATGGAGTTGGTCCTATGCCCCAGGAACCATCGTCGGGAAATCCTCGCCGCTGTGGGCTCCCTTCTCTGCCGCCCGTGCATCACACAATTGACGAAAAATCTGCGCGAACTCCCCCGGCTGCACGAGGAATTGCTGAGCGAAATGGTGTCGCCGCCACGCCGGATCAATCCGACGAAGGTGTCCGGCAGCCGTACCCGAGATCACCTGAACATGGCCGCGTTCGATACTCGGCATGATGTTCTCGCCATCCTGAATTCGTGGGCCGGAATCATCACCGAGGAGTTGGGGGCACCGCCCCCAACACGATCCGTTCTCGACCTGACCCGTTTTCTGCTGCGCCACCTGGAGTGGCTCACCGCGCAGCCCCCGGCCGCGGACTTCGCCGACGAGATCGAGCGGCTGCACACCGAGTCGCAGTCCGTCGCCAACCCCGCACCTGAGGACGGCGAGACGCACGCCCTGAAGTGCGGCGTGACCGGCTGCCGGGGGACGATCGACACCTCACCGCGGCGTGCCGGCGGAAACGGGAGCACGCTCACCTGTTCGTTCGGACATTCCTGGGACGTGAGCGAATGGCTCACCCTTCGAGATTTCGCTGTGGACAACGAAAGGGATCCCACGTGAACAGGCCGCCGCGCCACAGGCTCGTCCCGACGAAGGTGGCCGCCCTGGCCGCCGGAGTGTCCGAGGCGACGATTCGCAAGTGGGTGAGTCGGGGCAAGATAACCCGTTACGGAACCCTGGGCCGCTCGGAGTTCGACATCGACGAGCTCACCGAGATCGCCCGGCGGCGTGGCCGCCGCGCCGACCGGACCGGTTGCGCCGATCCCGCGCACAACTAGGCTCGTGACCAGCTACCTCGGCCGGCACGGGACCGCCACGCGCGGGTGATCCGTGACCGGCTCCCGCCGGGACCGAACCACCGGTGCCCCATTGGAGAAGACCGTGACGCATATCGGCATCATCGGCGCGGGGCCGCGTGGGCTCTCGGTTCTGGAACGCCTGCACGCGAGCGCGACCGACTCGACGCAGCCGATGACCGTCCACGTGGTGGACCCGGATCTGGACATGGGCAGCGCGGTGTGGCGGATCGACCAGTCACGCGAACTGCTGATGAACACCGTCGCCGCGCAGATCTCCATGTTCGCCGACGACTCGGTCGAGTGCGTCGGGCCGGTCGTCCCCGGCCCGAGCCTGCACGAGTGGGCGCGGTTCGTCGACTATCTGAGTCCGGTGGGGAGCCTGCCCGACTGGGTGCGCGCCGAGTGTCGCGCCCTGGGCCCGGACACGTACCCGACCCGCGCTCTCTACGGGCACTACCTGCGGTGGGTGCTCCGACACCTGCTCCGCACCACACCTGACGGTCTCACCATCGTCCTGCACACCAGGGTCGCGACGGGACTGACCGAGACCGCCGACGGCAAACAGGTCGTCGATCTGGACGACGGGACGGTGCTGGACGGGCTGGACTCGGTGGTGCTGACCCAGGGTCATCTGCCGATGATGCTCTCCGACGAAGAGGCGACGCTCGCCGAGCACGCGGCACGCCACGGTCTCCGCTACGTGCCTCCCGGCAATCCCGCCCGGGTGGACCTGTCGTTCGTCAAGGAGGGCGACGAGGTCGCACTCCGCGGCATGGGCCTGAACTTCTTCGACCACGTGGCGTTGTTGACCACCGGACGCGGCGGCAGCTTCAGCCGGACGGGTGACGGTTCGCTCACCTACCGACGCTCCGGCCGCGAACCGGTCCTGATCGCGGGGTCCCGCCGCGGAGTGCCGTTCATCGCCCGCGGCGAGAACCAGAAAGGCCCGTTCGGCAGGCACGAACCGCTGTTCCTCACGCCGTGGGTGATCAGCTCGCTGCGGTCGCGAGCCGACGCGGGCCGACCCGCCAACTTCCGCGCCGAGGTGTGGCCGCTGATCGACAGCGAGGTCCGGTCGGTGTACTACACGGCACTGGTCGCCGAACGGTCGAGCGTCCACGGCACGCAGGCGTTCACCCGCCAGTACCGAGCCATCTGCCTGGAGGACCTGGCCAGGGCACCGGTCGGCTCACCGTTCGACGAGCGGCGGTCGCACGCCGAGTCCGCGCTCCTGGACCGCTACGGGATCACCACCACGAACCGGTGGGACTGGCACGCGATCACCAGGCCGTACGGCGAACTGTCCTTCCGCAACGAGGACAGCTATCGCGCGTGGCTGCTGTCCTACCTGCGGCGAGACGTGCGACAGGCGTTGCGCGGCAACGTACACAGCCCGGTCAAGGCCGCTCTGGACGCGATGCGCGACCTGCGCAACGAGATCCGGCAGATCGTCGACCACGGCGGCATCAGCGGCGATTCCTACCGGGACGACCTGCAGGGCTGGTACACGCCGCTCAACGCGTTCGTGTCCATCGGTCCGCCCGCTCGGCGCATCGAGGAGATGATCGCGCTGATCGAGGCGGGGGTGCTGCGGGTCGTCGGGCCCGGCATCCGGATCACGCCCGTGGACCAGGCGTACCTCGTCACGTCGGTCGGGGTGCCTGATCCACCGATTCGGGTGTCGACGCTGATCGAGGCCAGGATGCCCGAACCGGACATCCGTCTGGCCACCGATCAGTTGCTGGGCGGAATGCTCGCCCGGGGCACCTGCGCGCCGCACCGCATCCCCGCCACCGGCGGCGCGTACTACGAAACCGGTGGCCTGGCCGTCGGTCCGCGCCCCTACCCCATCCTCGGTGCGGACCGGGCACCGCACCCGCGTCGGTTCGCCTTCGGTGTGCCGACCGAGACCGTGCACTGGGTGACGGCCGCCGGCATCCGCCCCGGCGTGAACTCGGTGATCATCGCCGACGCCGACGCCGTGGCGCAGGCATGTCGTGCCGCGGCCGCGCGGGCCCACCCCGTGCCCACGAGCACGCCTGCCTGACCGAGATGACCTTGGGTGGGGTGGGTACGTCGCTGTGATCCCCCTGCAGACCAGCGCACCTGGCTGGTAACCAGGGACAGAGCCGTTGTTCCCACGCCCCTTGACCTCCGCACTCGTCATCGCTCGGAGTGGTAGTCTGGCCTTGGTGCGCCGGGAAGACTGGTCGGCAGTTGACCGAACAGTGGACCAGGAGCCTGAGGAAATGTCGCCCCATCGAATCTTCGGCAGAGCCACCGGATCCGCGAACGCGACTACTCCCCGCTGTTCTTCAAGGGTCGGGGGTGGCCGGTGGAACTCTGGCTCATCTGGCTAGTGCTCGCCTTCGTGCTCGGTGTCGTGGAGATCTTCACGCTCACCGCGGCCCTCGGTGTGCTCGGCCTCGCCGCGCTCGTGCCCGCGTTTCTCGCGGCCCTCGGTGCACCGCTACCGATCCAGCTCCTCCTGTACGGCGTGACGGCCACCTTCGGCGTGGTCCTGGTGCGGCCGGTCGCGCTTCGCCACCTGCGCCAGCCGCAACTCGAGCGTTTCGGTGTCGACGCACTGGTCGGGAAACGTGCCTATGTGGTGCGGGAGGTGACCGACCGGGACGGCCGGGTCCGCATCGACGGCGAGGAGTGGACCGCGCGGCCGTTCGACGAGTCGCAGGTGATCCCGGTCGGCACTCCGGTCGACGTCATGCGGATCAGTGGCACCACCGCCTTCGTCTACCCACGGGAGTAGTCATGGAGATTTCGGCTCTGCTCGTCGCCAGTGTGCTCGTCGCGTTGCTGGTCGTGTTCGCCGTCCTGCGCGCGGTGCGGATCGTGCCGCAGGCGCGGGCACGCAACGTGGAACGGCTCGGCCGGTACAGCCGGACGCTGCAGCCGGGCCTCAACTTCGTCATCCCGTTCATCGACCGGGTGCACCCGGCGCTCGACCTGCGCGAGCAGGTGGTCTCGTTCCAGCCGCAGCCGGTGATCACCGAGGACAACCTGGTCGTGGAGATCGACACGGTGCTGTACTTCCAGATCACCGACCCCCGTGCCGCGGCCTACGAGATCGCCAGCTACCTGCAGGCCGTCGAGCAACTCACGGTCACCACGCTGCGCAACGTCGTCGGGTCGATGGACCTGGAGAAGACGCTGACCTCCCGCGACACCATCAACAGCCAGCTGCGCGGCGTGCTCGACGAGGCCACCGGCAAGTGGGGCATCCGCGTCAACCGCGTGGAGATCAAGGCCATCGACCCGCCGAAGACCATCAAGGACGCCATGGAGAAGCAGATGCGCGCCGAGCGGGACAAGCGCGCCGCGATCCTCGGCGCAGAAGGCCAGCGCCAGTCCCAGATCCTCACCGCCGAGGGCGACAAACAGGCCGCCGTCCTGCGCGCCGAGGGCAACCGGACCGCGCGGATCCTCAAGGCGGAAGGCGAGGCCAAGGCCATCGAGGAGGTGTTCCAGGCGGTGCACCGCAACGACCCCGATCCCAAGCTGCTCGCCTACCAGTACCTGCAGACCCTCCCCCAGCTCGCGCAGGGACCCGGCAACACGTTCTTCGTCATCCCCAGCGAGGTCACCTCCGCGCTGCAGAGCGTGTCCCGCGCCTTCACCGAAACCCTGCCCAGGTCGTCGGCCGTCCGCGACCGGCCGGCAACCGACGAGCTCGGGGCGGAGACCGCGGCCGAGGTGGCACGGGCCGCCAACGCCGCCGCCGAAGCGGTGGCCGACGCCGCCGAGGTAACGACCGCGATCCCCACCAAGAGCACGCGCACGAGAACGGCCGCGACAGGCACCGCGGGACTCGATCGAGAAACCGGAGACTGAGACCGCCGTCTCGCCAGAACTCCAGCAGGCACCTGAAGTCGATCTTCTTTCAGGACTGGCACCGGCTCCCGCGGCGACCTCGTCGCCCGATCAGCGCGCCATGCAACTCACGGCTCCGCAATTCCACACGAGTTGCGCGACGTTTCGGCAACGGCCCGTCTCCGTGGAGGACGGCGGCGTTGACAGGTCGCGGCCGTCGCTCGATGCGCCCGTTCAGTCGTCGGCGGCCTGTGCCGCGGCGGCGATCGGCTCGAGCCTCGCGGCCAGCTCGTCGAGCTCGTCCGCGGTGAGCACGTCGTAGGGCGGCGCCGCCAACTCGTCGGTGAGGGCCTCGATCCGCTGCTTGGTCTCCCGGCCGGCGTCGGTGAACCCGCCGGCGGCGTCCACGAGGCCGCGGTCGCGTAGCCCGTCGACGACAGCGGCCAGCTGCGCCTGGGGCAGGTGGTGGATCCGGCCGAACTCCTCCGCCCTCATCCCGAGGGAGAGAGCGAGCAGGACGTGGGCCTCGGTGCCGCCGATGCCGTGGGTGAGGAGGACGGCGTTGTGGCCGTCCCCGCGGTGCTCGCGCAGCAGCGTCGCCGCGTGCCAGAGCCTGGCCACCGGCTCCTCGGGCACGTCGAGCGCCCGGAGCCCGGCGTAGAGCGCCCGGCCCTCGGTCGGCGCGCTGAGGGCCGCTCGGGCGGCGAGGTCGGCGGCCCGCACCAGACCGGGGGACTCGGCGAGTTCCCCGATCCTCTGCCGCAATGCGGTGGCGCTGCCCCGCTCGCGCACGGCGATCGCCTCCCGCGGGGTGATCTTCCCCCACACCCACGGGATGTGACGTGCCACCTCGCCGTCGGCGAAGTTGTAGAAGACCGCGTGCACCACCTCGGCCGGCGCCAGTCCCAGCGGCGCGGCCCGGCCGGCGAAGTACCCGTCCCAGTAGTTACGCATGCCCAGAGCCAGGAACGCCTCGTTCGGCACCTCGGAGTAGGTGACGGTGGCGATCGGCTCGAGGAGCTCGAACATGCGGTGGACCTCGGCCTGTGAGTGCGACATCGGTCAGCACCTCCTGTGGTCGTGACCGCGCCCTCGTGGGCGGCCTCCCACCCTGGCTACGAACAGCACGGCCCGGATCCGACAACTCCGGTCGAGCAGGAGACAGAACTCGCCTGGGCTGCCTGATGTCGCATCCGGGCGACCATGTCGACCCCTCTCGTTGAGGAGCGGCGTGCGCGAGCGTCGGGAGGCCAGGGTCAACTGCTGGTCTCCGCGTTCGGCGTCGGGTGTCGTCGCGCTTGGCCCGTAGGAACGCGTCGGCCAGTGTCGACGTAGCCGCGCACCGCGGTGAGGTTGCCACGCACCCACGCGACCGGGTCCTCCGTGCTGGTGTTCAGGACTCGCAACAAGGCCTGACATGATCGACTCCGCCATCAGTGGACCGAGCCGCTCGCCAGCCGGCGGATCGGGGTCGTCCTGTGGGCGTACCGGCGCAGGAAGTCGGTCACGGTGAACCGGCAGCCGTCGTCGCGGATCGCGAGGTGGCCGGCGACCAGTTCGCCTACCCACTGCCGCGTCGGCGCGCGCGGGGTCGCCAACCGTGCCGCGACCTCCGTCACGGTCAATGGCCCTTCGTTCGCGAGCACGTGGAACACCGCGCGGGCCCGTGGGGAGAGCCGGTCGTAGGAGTAGCCGATCGACACGCCCACGTCGAGCGCGCCGTCCCCCTCGACCGACAGCCGCGCGAACAACCCGTCGTCGACCAACTCCTCGACATAGTCCGCGATCCCGCGCGTCGGGTCGTCGGCGAGGTTCGCCGCCGCCACGCGCAACGCCAGCGGCACACACCCGCACAACCGGGCGAGGTCGAGTGCCGCCGGTTCCTCGGCCGTGGTCCGGTCGCGGCCGATGATCCTGGCGAGCACCTCGACGGCGGTCCTCGGTGACAGCGGCGGCACCGTCGTGCGGTGGGCGCCCTCCCCCGCGACCAGCCCGGTCATCATGTCGCGGCTGGTCACCAGCGTCCGGCAGGACGAGGTCCCGGGTAGCAGCGGCCGCACCTGCTCGACCGACAGCGCGTTGTCCAGCACCACGAGCACCCGCCGGTCCGCGAGCACCGACCGGAACAACGCCGTCGACTCGTGCGGGGCGGCCGGGACCTGCGCCGACGGCACACCGAAGGGGGCCAGCAGCCGGGCGTGCGCCTCGGCCACCGACAGCGGCCGGTCCGCACGGTGCCCACGCAGGTCGACGTACAGCTGCCCGTCGGGGAAGTCGCCGGCGTGCCTGCGTGCCCAACGCAGCGCCAGCGCGGTCTTGCCCACGCCGGCGAACCCGCTGAGCACCAGCACTGACGGATCCGCGTCCGGGTCCGCGCGGAGCCGGTCCAGTTCGGCCAGCTCCCGTTCCCGACCCACGAACGCCGACGCGTCCACCGGCAGCAGACGCGGCACCGGCGCCCGGACGGCGATGGCGGGCGGCTCCTCCCCCGGTTCCTGCGCCGAGCTCAGGATCAGCTGGTGCACCCGCCTCAGCTCCTGACCGGGCCCGACCCCCAGTTCGTCGTTCAGCAGGCGGTACACCCGCTGGTACGCCGCGAGCGCCTCACTCTGTCGACCGGTCC
>NZ_JBJMIE010000324.1:0-5505 GCF_045807065.1 Actinophytocola sp.
GCTGGCCGAGGAGACCGGGCTCATCGTGCCGCTGGGGAACTGGGTGCTGGGTGCGGCGTGCCGCCAGGCCGCACAGTGGGCGCGTGAAGGCTTCGCGATCGGGATGAGCGTCAACGTCTCCGCCCGACAGCTCCACACCGAGGACTTCGTGGCCACCGTCGCCGACACGCTCGCCGAGTCCGGCCTGCCGCCGGGCCGACTCACGCTCGAGCTCACCGAGTCCGCGCTGATCCGCCCGTCGGCGTTGGCGTTGCTGCACGACATCCGCGCGCTCGGTGTCCGCGTGGCACTGGACGACTTCGGCACCGGCTACTCCTCGCTGAGCTACCTGCAGCGGCACCCGTTCGACCTGATCAAGGTGGACCGCTCGTTCGTCACCCAGCTGGGCGAGGAGCCGACGGCCGAGGGGATCGTGCGCTGCATCCTCGACCTCGCGGCGGTGCTGAACACCCCCGTCGTCGGCGAAGGCGTGGAGACACGGTCACAGGCAGAGCTCCTCACCGCGAACGGATGCGCCCTCGCCCAGGGCTACTACTACGGAAAACCAGCCCCGGTCAGCGAATGGACCACCCTGACGGAAACCAGGACACCGTTCCGGCGTTGACCGGAACGAAGCTGTGCGCCTGGCCCCGCCTGCCGGACACGTCGGGCATGCGGTCGGGCGCTGATCGGCGACCAGTCCTTTCGCCCTGCATGATGGCGTTGTCCCGGTTGGTGGAAGGGGTGTCGGGCGTGACCGGCACGGGTGGAGCGGACGGAGGCGCGATGGCAGGACGCGACGAGCCGGTGTCAGTGCGGCGGCTGGTCGGGATGGCCGAGCGAGGCCGAGCCGCGGACGCGTCCTCGAGGAGCGTGGTGTGAGTGGCGGTGCATGTTCCGGCTGGTGTGGCGGCGTTCCTCCCGGGCACCGCTGTCGCCGCGGTCGCTGCCGTGCTGTTCTCCGTGGGGTCGGTGCTGCAGCACGAGGCCGCGGAGAACAGCACGTCACAGGACGGTCTGGAGATGCGCCGGCTGGTGGGTCAGCGCAGGTGGCTGGTGGGGCAGAGCGCCACGATCCTGGGCACCCTGTCGCAGGTGGCGGCGCTGGCCCTCGCGCCGGTGGCGATCGTCCAGCCGTTGCTGGCCGGCGGTCTGGTCGTCGCGCTCGCGCTCCGTTCGTTCCGGAGCCGTTGTCTCCCGTCCCGACTCGAGGTCCTCGGCGCTCTCTGCACGTGCGGCGGTCTGGCGGTCTTCCTGGTCGCTGCCCACCCCACCTCGGGCGCGGGCGAGCATCTCCCGCCTGCCTGGGCGATCATCCTCTCGGTGGTCGTGGCGGTCGGGCTGGTGGCTGTGTGCAGCCGTATCGGGCGCGGTCCGTGGGGGGCGTTCGCCTGCGGTGCGGCGGCCGGAACGACCGCGGGCATCGCGGCGGTGCTGATTTCGACAGCGTTGAAGGCGTTCACCGACCGGGGGTTCGTGCACACGCTGGCCGGCTGGGCGTTGTGGGCCGCGTTGCTCGCCGCGGTCACCGCGCAGTGGGGAAGCCAGCAGGCGTACTCCCGCGGCGCGTTGTCGTGGTCACTACCCGCCCTGGTCCTGCTCGATCCGCTCGCGGCCGTGCCCGCCGCCCGGTTCCTGGTCGGCCAGCGGATCGAACCTGGGCACGCACTCGTGTGGGCTCCCGCTGCCGCGGTGGCCGTCCTCGGGGTGGTCCTGCTGTCCCGCACCGGTGAAGGCTGCCGTCGGCCACTTCGCCTGCGGCGCCAGAACCTTCCGAGAACCGGAGATCCGACCACCAGCGGGAGCAGGTAGCGCGACGCGGGGCAGGGGCCGCGTGGCGCCACCCCCGATGGGCCATATGATGGCGTTCGCACGAGCGAAGGGGGGCTTATGCGGGCAGAGCTGCGCCTGTTCGGCGAGGTCACCGCCGTTGTCGACGGTCGGGTGGTCCACCTGGGTCCAGCTCGGCAGCGCTGCGTGCTCGCCGTGCTGGCCGTCGAGCCCAACCAGCTCGTGCCGCTCACCCAGCTCGCCGGCCGGGTGTGGGGCGAGGACGCGCCGCACCGTCCAACTGAGACGTTGCGCAGCTATCTGTCACGGTTGCGCACCGTGCTGTCCGCCCTGGACGTCGGCGTGCACCGGCGGCCGGGCGGGTACGTGTTGGTGGTCGACGAGGACGTCGTGGACCTGCACCGGTTTCGCGGTCTGGTCGCGCGGGCCAGACGCGCCGACGACGTCCACGCGGTCACCCTGTACGACAAGGCCCTCGCGCTGTGGCGCGGCGAACCCTTCGCGGGGCTCGAGTCCCCGTGGCTCGCCGGCGTGCGGGACGCGCTGACCGGCGAGTACCTCGCCGCCCGCCTCGACCACCACGACGTGCGGCTGCGCCGGGGGCAACACGCGGAGCTGACGCCGGACCTGCTCGCGCTCGCCGCCGAGTACCCGTGGGACGAGCGGCTGGCCGCCCAGGTGATGCTGGCGCTCTACGGCGGCGGCCGGCAGGCCGGCGCGCTGTCCTTCTACGACGACCTGCGCGTCCGGTTGGGCGAGGAGCTGGGGGTCGACCCCGGTGCCGAGCTGCGGGACCTGCACCAGCGCATCCTGCGGGCCGACCCGGTGCTCAGGCCCGCGCCACCGCCCGCGGCGGTGCCCGGTCGTCCGGTGCCACGCCAGCTGCCGGCGGCGCCGTCGGGGTTCACCGGGCGTGCCCGTGAGCTGGCGGAGCTGGACCACGCCGACCGGGCCGCGCGAGTGTCGGTGCTGGCCGGCGTCGGCGGCGTCGGCAAGACGTGGCTGGCGCTGCGCTGGGCACACGACAACGCCACACGGTTCCCCGACGGTCAGCTGTTCGCGAACCTGCGTGGTTTCGACCCGCGCGACGAGCCGGTGGCGCCGGAGACGGTGTTGCGCGCGTTCGTCGCCGCGTTGGGTGTGCCGGCCGCCTCGATGCCGGCCACCCGCGACGAGCTGGCCGGGTTGTTCCGCAGCCTCGTGGCGGACCGGCGGGTGCTGGTGGTGCTGGACAACGCCCGCGACTCCGCGCAGGTCGCGCCGCTGCTGCCGGGCGGAGCCGGCTGCTCGGTGGTCGTGACCAGCCGCAACCGCCTGTCCGGGACGATGTCCTCGACCGGCGCCCGCTCGGTCATCCTGGACGTGCTGTCCCCAGCGGACGCGCGGCAGGTGCTGGTCGCGCAGCTCGGCGCGGACCGGGTCGCGGCCGGCGGGGACGCTGTCGACGAGCTGCTCACGTGCTGTGCCGGGTTGCCGCTCGCGCTGGGCATCGTGGCGGCCCGCGCGAACACCGAGCCGGGCTTCCCGCTGTCGGCCTTCGCGGCCGAGCTGCGCCCGGCGGCCACGCGCCTCGACATGCTGGGCGACGAGACGGCGGGTCTGCGGCACGTGCTGTCGTGGTCCTACCGCGCGCTGTCGCCCGCCGCCGCGACGCTGTTCGCCCGGCTGGGTGCGCTGCCGGGCCCGGTGTTCGGCGAGGCCGCCGCGGCGAGCGCCGGCGGCGTTCCCCTGGAGGAGGTGCGGGTGCCGCTGCGCGAGCTGGCCGGCGCGCACCTGGTCGCCGAGTACGAGCCGGGCCGCTACCGCATGCACGACCTGGTGCGCCTGTACGCGACGGAGCTCGCCACCGAGCACGGCGACGCCCCGCTGCGGCGCGTGCTCGACCACTACCTGCGCACCGCGTACGCCGCCGCACTGCGGCTCAAACCGCACCGGCAGCCACTGGCGTTGCCGGAGTTCGACGACCTCGCGGTGCTCGTGCCGCTGTCATCGGCCGCGGAGGCGATGGCGTGGTTCGTGCGCGAGAGCCCGTCACTGGTCGCGGCCGTCGTCGCGGCGGAGGCGAACGGGTTCGGCGTCCACGCCTGGCAACTGGCGTGGGCGATGACCGACTTCTTCGAGCGCCACGGCCACTGGCGCGACTACATCGCGACGAACCACGTGGCGTTGACCGCGGCCGTCCAGCTCGACGACCTCGTCGCACAGGCGCGGACGCACCGCACCCTCGGCCGCGCGTACCTGTTCACCGGCGAACACGGCCCCTCCCTGGACCACCAGGAGCGTGCCGCCGTGCTGTACGAGAGGAGCGGGGACCTCGTCAGCTTCGCCCACGCGCACATCGGCATCGGCAACGTGTACGTGCGGCAGAACGACTACCGGCGCGCACTGTCGCACGCGCGGCGCAGCCTGGACGTGTTCCGCGAGCTCGGCCACCGCGCCGGCCAGGCGAGCGCCCTCAACGCGGTCGGCTGGTGCGAGGCACAGCTCGGCATGCTCGCCGACGCGGAGGCCCACTGCCGATCCGCGCTGGGGCTGCACCACGAACTGGCCGACCGCCACGGCGAAGCCGGCGCGTGGGACAGCATCGGCTACGTCCTCATGCGCGCGTCCCGTCACGAGGAGGCCGTCGCGTGCTTCGTCGAGTCCGTCGCACTGGCCCGCGACCTCCGCGACCGCGCCTCGGAGGGCGAGGCCCTCGACCACCTCGGTGACGCCCACGAAGCCATGGGCGACCGGGAGACCGCGCGAAAGTACTGGCAGGAGGCCCTTTCCGTACTGGAGGAACTGGATCCCGCCGCCGCCGCCGGCCTGCGCGGCAAGGTGTCCGCCGCCGGGTAGGTGCTCAGGCGCCGCCGCACAAGGACGATCCACACTCGACTTTTCAACACGCTGTGGACTTCGGTGGCGCCGCCATTTAATGTCACATTCTGGTGCGGATTGTCACTTCAGTCGGTCTCTGAGCCAGTTCGAACGCCTTGACCTGCGTTTTTCTCGAATGCACATCGTTGCCACAACACCTCGTGTGGAAGATGGAGGTGAGATTTCGGACGGGGGACTCCCATGTGGAGTGACGGCCGAAA
Source organism: Actinophytocola sp. (assembly GCF_045807065.1). Taxonomy (GTDB): domain Bacteria; phylum Actinomycetota; class Actinomycetes; order Mycobacteriales; family Pseudonocardiaceae; genus Actinophytocola. Next base: position 4,851 of record NZ_JBJMIE010000324.1, read on the forward strand.
AATGTGAGAAATATTTCGGGGGTTTGTTTTGCGGTTTTACATGCTCGGGCCTCTCGAGGTCACCGACGGGGGCGCGCGGTTGACACCCAGCAGGTTGAAGGCACGCACTCTGCTGGCGTTGTTGCTGGCGAACGCGGGTCGGACGGTGTCGACGGCGGAGGCCAACCAAGCCTTGTGGGGCGCGAGTCCACCCGCGTCCGCACGGTCGAACCTGTACTCCTATGTCGCCGAACTTCGTAGGACGCTGAACCGCTCGCCGCACGCGGAAGGCAACCGGCTGATCCGCACCGCGGGCGGTTACCTCCTGCACGTCGAGGACGGCGAGGTCGACGCGCGGATCTTCGAGGGGTTGGTGCGCAGCGGACGGCGTGCGCTGAAGGACGACCAGCCGGTCGCGGCCGTGCGGGATCTGGACACGGCACTGCGGCTCTGGCGCGGCAGCCCGCTGATGGACATCCGGTCCGCGTCCGAGGATCTCCACAGGGAGGTCACGCGGCTGGAGGAGTTGCGGCTCTCCGCCGTGGAGGACATGGCGGAGGCGAACATGGCGGTGGGGCACGACGAGGAGGTGGCGGCGTCGTTGCCGCGGCTGGTGGACGAGTACCCGCTGCGGGAGCGGTTGTGGTCGCTGCTCATGCGTGCGTGGTACCGGACC
>NZ_JBJMIE010000325.1:0-9185 GCF_045807065.1 Actinophytocola sp.
GTTGGTCGAGTGAGGTTGGGGCTGAGTGGGCGGGTTGGGCAAGCAGGGCGGGTGGCGGGCTGGGTTGGTGGAGGCAGCTGGCCTTTTGCGTCCTTTTGTTTCCTCGATATTCGTCTTGCTTGGGGTGGTTAGTTGAGGCGGTTTGTTTCGTGTAGGTGGTCGAAGATCAGTTGGTCCACCGGGGAGACCTTGTCGCGGTCCGCGTAGGTTAGCCAGCGCACTTCTGCTATTTCGCTGCTTGCCCTTGGGGTGCCTTCGTAGTGGGCTGAGTAGCACGTCATCTGGACCAGCACGCCTGCTGTGTGGCCATGTGCTTGTGCGGTGAACGTGCCCTCGTGTACGGCCGTGGCGGGGTCGATCTGCACCGCCAGTTCCTCGCGGACCTCGCGGGTCAGGGTGTCCAGGTCGGACTCGCCTGGTTCGCGCTTGCCGCCCGGTAGGTAGTAGACGGTCTTGCCCTTGGACCTCGTGCTCAGGATTCGGCCGCCGGCCAGTTCCAGCCACGCGATCTTGTCGATTGTCATGCGAACAGTGTGTCGCCCCAGTAGCCGCCCTTTGACACACCCGGTGGGACCGCGAACAGGCCCGAGCCCGTGTGTTCCACGTACTCCATCATGCTGTCCTTCGACGACAGGGCCTGTTGCATCGGGACGAACTGCTTCCTCGAGTCCCTGTTGAAGCAGATGAAGAACAGGCCGGCGTCCAGGTGACCGAGGCCGTCCGTGCCGTCGGTGAAGTTGTAGCCGCGGCGGAGGATTCGGGCCCCACCCAGCGCCTCTGCCGAGGCCAGGCGGATGTGTGCGTCATCTGCGATGACCGGGACGCCGCCCGCGCCTCGGACGTGCAGGTCCGGTTCGTCGAACTCCGCTACCTGGCCCAGTGGGGCGCCGGTGCCCTTCGCGCGGCCGATGATCGCTTCCTGTTCCGCCAGGGGGGTGCGGTCCCAGATCTCGATGTGCATGCGGATCCGGCGGGCCACCAGGTACGTGCCGTCCACCAGCCAGTTCGGGCCGTCGTCCTTGGCCACCCAGACGTGTTTGGTCAGCAGGTCCGTTTCCTCGGCCTTCAGGTTCCGCGTGCCGTCCTTGAAGCCGAACAGGTTCCGTGGGGTGGCCTGCGACTTCGACGTCGACGACGTCCTGCCGAAGCCCAGCTGCGACCAGCGCACCGCCACCTTGCCGAACCCCAGGCGTACCAGGTTGCGGATCGCGTGCACGGCCACCTGGGGATCGTTGGCGCACGCCTGCAGGCAGAGATCACCGTCCGAGCGCTTCGGGTCCAGGTCGTCGGCCGGGAAGTGGGGGAGGGGGGCCAGTGCCTCGGGCAGGTGGGGCGCCAGGCCGAAACGGTCGTCGAACAGGGACCTGCCGAAGCCGATGGTCAGGGTCAGCGCCGACGCCGCCAGGTCCAGTGCCTCGCCCGTGTCCGCCGGGGCCGCGTCCGGCAGGCCGCCCACCGCGCCGTCCGGCTTCGCCTCCAGGCCTCGGGTCATGCGGTCCGCGGCCACCGTCCAGTCCTTCAGCAGCTGGATCAGTTCGGCGCGGTCGGTCGTCGTGACGTCCAGGGCCACGAAGTGCATGCGGTCCTGGGCGGGCGTCACGATGCCGGCCTGGTGGCGGCCGTAGAACGGCACCGCGTCGGCCGCGGCCGACGTGTGCGTCACCGGGTCGCCGGACAGCGCCTCGTTCGCCAGGACCCCGGCGGCCGCGCCCGCGCCGGCGACCGCCGCGCCGGCGCCGACGACGCCGAGCAGCCTGCGTCGGGAGAGCGTCACTTTCCCGACACCACCTCGGCGACCTGGCTGATCGGCTCGCCAAGCGCGTCGACCGCCTCGGACATCTGCTTGATGTCGTCCTGCGTCAGCTCGGTGTACAGCCTGAACCCGTCACCCACGCGGTACTTCTCCAGCACGGTGTCGACCGCCGCGAATCTGTCGTCCAACGTGGTCAGCAGGCCCGGATTCCGCTCCTGGATCACCGGGCGCAGCGCGTTGATCGCCGCCTGCGAGCCGTCCACGTTGGAGCGGAAGTCCCACAGGTCCGTGTGCGAGTAGCGGTCCTCCTCGCCCGTGATCTTGCCGGTGGCGACCTCGTCCAGCAGCTCCTTCGCGCCGTTCGCCAGCTGCAGCGGGGTCAGCTCGACCGTCTTCGCGCGCGACGCCAGGTCCTCGATGTCCGACTGGAGCTGGTCGGCGATCGTGCCCGAGTCCGGCTGCAGGCCCTGCGCCCACAGGTCCTTCTCCAGCCGGTGGAAGCCGGTGAACTGCTGGCCGGCCTCGACGTCGTCCTCGCGGGAGTCGGTCTTGGGGTCGATGTCGCCGAAGCTCTCCGCCACCGGCTCGATGCGCTCCCAGTAGATCCGCGCGACCGGGTAGAGCGACTTGGCCTTCTCCACGTCGCCGGCCTTGACCGCGCTCGTGAACTCCTTCGTCTTGTCCACCAGCGCCACGACCTGCGAGTTCACGTACTGCTTGTAGCTGGCCGTCGCCTCCGCCAGCTGCGAGTCGGCGTCCGTGGCCTTCTTCGCGTCACCGTTCACCGTGAACGCGCCGCGGATGCCCTTGCCCTGCATCCCCGGCTTGCACGCGGTCTGGTACTTCCCGGACTCGTTCACCTCGACGATCAGCCGTCGAGTCAGGCCGGGCGTGACGTTCTCGACCTCGCCCATGATCCGGTCGCCCTCGGCGTACAGGTAGAACTCGGTGACCCGGTTGCCCTTGTTGGTCACCTCGAACGTGATCGTGCCCGCGTCCGCGGACGTGCGGGCCACCTCGCACCCGCTGTCGGTCGCGGCCACGGCGATCGCGCCACCGGAGGACTCCTGCGGGGTCGCCGTGCCGCAGGCGGCCAGTGCGACCAGCGCGAGGGCGCCGGTGAGAACAACACGGGTCGAGGTCACGAGTGCTCCTTGACGGTGACAGGGGTGGCAGGGGCAACGGTGGTGGCAGGGGCGGCGGGCGGCGCGGTCCGCTTGCGCGGCCACAGGAAGACGGTCAGCACGACCACGACGTAGAGCACCCACACGACGGCCTGCACGACCGTGGTCTGGGCGGAGTAGTTGAGCAGGCCCTTGAGCAGCGCGCCGTACCAGGAGTCCTCCGGCATCGGGCCCGACAGGTCGAACGCGAGCGTGTTCAGGCCCGGCAGCACCCCGGCCTCCTGCAGGTCGTGGAAGCCGTAGCCGAGGATGCCGGCCGCGACGAACACCAGCAGCACGCCCGTGTAGGTGAAGAACTTCCCCAGGTTGAACCTGACCGCGCCCCGGTAGATCAGCCAGCCGAGCACCACGGCCGCGGTGATGCCGACGATGAAGCCGATCAGCGGCTCGTCCGGGCCGGTCTCGGCCGTGCGGACGTTCGCGTAGAAGAACGCCATGGTCTCCAGGCCCTCGCGGCCGACCGCGAGCAACGCCATGACCGCGACCGCCACGGGCCCGATGGCCAGCGCGTCGGACAGCCTGCCGCGCAGCTCGGCGGCGATCGTGCGGGCGGTCGAGCGCATCCAGAAGATCATCCAGGTGACGAAGCCGACCGCCAGGATCGACAGCGAGCCGCCCACGACCTCCTGCTGCTCGAACCGCAGCTCACCGATCGTGTAGGCGACGGCGGTGCCGATGCCGACGCAGATCAGCAACGCGGCCGCGACGCCGCCCCACACCCACTTGAGTGCCGCCCGCTGTTCCGACTTGACCAGGAAGGCGATGAGAATGCTGACGACGAGCGCCGCCTCGAGACCTTCGCGCAGCCCGATCAGCGCGCTGCTGAACAGCACGGTGCCTCCCTGCTTTGGATTGCCTAACCTGGGTGAAAATAGGCTTGCCTTACCTTCGTTGTCCAGCCGGCTCCGAAGTCTGCAACCCAAATGCGTTCTGGACTGTCCGCATCGCGGTGTTTGCCCAGTTCATCGTGGTGAAGATCTCGCCGGATCGGGAGGTTTCGCGGCAAGCTGGACCACAGTGAGCCCCGTCACCTGTCACGAATACGTAACCTGGGTCCGTGTCCTACCCCGTTCCACCGCAGTACGAGAGACCCGAGCCGGACCGACGGGTCCGCCGCAGGCTGGGAGGACTCATCCTGTTGGTGGCCGCGCTCGTCGCCGGTGTGACGGTCGTGGTGGTCGCGGTGAACCAGCCGGACTCGCTGTCCACCCCCACCCCGCCACCGCCGTTCGAGGTGCCGGAGCTGGACGTGGCGCCGGGCACCGCGGTACCGACGGCCACGGCGGCCGCGCCGGGGTCGGTGGACCTCGAGGCGTGGGCGAAGCGGCTGTCGGTGAAGACGGAGATCCCGGCGCGGAGCCTGCTGGCCTACGCCAGGGCGGAGATCGCGACGAAGCAGACCGACCCCGTCTGCGGGATCAACTGGGCGACGCTCGCCGGCGTCGGCCGGGTCGAGTCGCACCACGGCCGGTACGGCGGCACCAGGATCGGGCAGGACGGCAGACTGACACCGCCGATCATCGGCATCCCGCTGGACGGCTCGCCGGGCGTGAAGGCCGTCCCGGACACCGACGGCGGCCGGCTCGACGGCGACCCCCGGTGGGACCGGGCCGTCGGCGCCATGCAGTTCCTGCCGGCGACCTGGGCGCGGTGGGGCGTGCGGGCGAGCGGGGACGGCGCGGCCCCGGACCCCCAGAACATCGACGACGCCGCGTTGAGCGCGGCCGGGTACCTGTGCGCCTCCGGCGGCGACCTGTCCACCGCCGAGGGCTGGTGGAAGGCCGTCCTGAAGTACAACCAGTCCGTCACCTACGGCAAGGACGTCTTCAGCGGCGCGGACGCGTACGCGAAGGCCGCCGCCGCGCTCTAGCGGTCCTTCTCGACGGAGATGCGAGCGCTGACCTCGCCCAGCGCCTCCTGGTAGGCCGGGTCCGGGTGCATGGCCACGGCCAGCCGCAGCTGGGTCTGCGCCTCAGTGAGGCGGCCCATCCGCTGAAGGGTCTTGCCGAGCGCGAACAACGCGTAGTGGTCGGTCGGGTCGAGCTCGATCACCCGCCGGAACGCCGACTCGGCGCGCCTGAGCTGGGCCGAGTTGAGGTACGCGCGACCGGCGAGCAGGTGCACGGACGACTTGTCCGGCTCGGTCTCGAGGACCGGGGCGAGCACGGCCAGGGCATCCAGGGGCCGGCGTTGCGCCACCAGCGACTCCGCGCGGCGGAACGCCTCGAACGTCTCCTGGGCGTCTCCGGTCATGGTGCTTGCAACGCTACCCGCGCGCGGGCTGTTCCAGAAAGATCCACAAGGGTGGCGGTGGACTCGGCCGAGAAGGTGACGGAGAGTTCCGAGCGAGCCTCCAACGGGGGAATCCAGGGGCTATGTACGCTCGTCGGCGAGACTTTCCTGAACCGGTTGAGGAGCAAGCACGTGGCGGTTATCGAGCAGGTTGGTGCGCGTGAGATCTTGGACTCGCGCGGTAACCCCACCGTCGAGGTGGAGGTCGCTCTCGACGACGGCACGCTGGCCCGCGCAGCGGTGCCGTCCGGCGCGTCCACCGGGGAGCACGAGGCCGTCGAGCTGCGGGACGGGGACGCCAAGCGCTACTCGGGCAAGGGCGTCGAGAAGGCGGTGCAGGCCGTCCTCGACGAGATCGGGCCGGAGCTGAAGGACATCGACGCCGTCGACCAGCGGATCGTCGACCAGAAGCTGGTCGACCTGGACGGCACGCCGGACAAGTCGCGCCTGGGTGCCAACGCGATCCTGGGTGTGTCCCTCGCCGTGGCGAAGGCGGCCGCCGAGTCCAGCGGTCTGGAGCTGTTCCGCTACATCGGCGGCCCGAACGCCCACGTGCTGCCCGTGCCGATGCTGAACATCCTGAACGGCGGCGCCCACGCGGACACCGACGTGGACATCCAGGAGTTCATGATCGCCCCGATCGGCGCCGAGTCGTTCCGCGAGGCGCTGCGCTGGGGCGCCGAGGTCTACCACTCGCTCAAGTCCGTGCTGAAGGGCCGCGGCCTCGCCACCGGTCTGGGTGACGAGGGCGGCTTCGCACCGTCGCTGGGCAGCAACCGCGAGGCGCTCGACCTGATCGTGACGGCCATCGAGAAGGCCGGCTACACGGTGGGCCGGGACATCGCGCTCGCGTTGGACGTCGCCGCCACGGAGTTCTTCGCCGACGGCGCGTACACGTTCGAGGGCACCAAGCGCAGTGCCGAGCAGATGGCCGGGTACTACACCGAGCTGCTCAACGCCTACCCGCTGGTCTCGATCGAGGACCCCCTTTCCGAGGACGACTGGGACGGCTGGGTGCGGCTCACCGACGCGATCGGCGAGCGGGTGCAGATCGTCGGCGACGACCTGTTCGTCACCAACCCCGAGCGTCTGGAGGAGGGCATCGCGCGGCGGGCGGCCAACGCGCTGCTGGTCAAGGTCAACCAGATCGGCACGCTGTCCGAGACCCTCGACGCGGTCAACCTCGCGACCTCCTACGGCTACCGCAGCATGATGAGCCACCGCTCCGGCGAGACCGAGGACACCACGATCGCCGACCTGGCCGTCGCGACCGGCGTCGGGCAGATCAAGTCGGGTGCCCCGGCCCGCGGCGAGCGGACCGCCAAGTACAACCAGCTGCTGCGCATCGAGGAGATCCTCGGCGACGCCGCGCGGTACGCCGGCGACCTCGCGTTCCCCAGGTTCAACCCGGAGAGCTGATGGCCGAAGTGCCCGCGCGCGAACCCAGGAAGCGCACCACCGGTGGCCGGCGCCCGCAGAGCGTGCGCCGGCCGAAGGACGGCCGTCCCGCCCGGCCGGTGGTGCCGGGACGTGCGGGCCGCGGCCGCACCGTCCGCGCGGCGGCGGCCTTCGGGCTGTCGACCACCCGGCGGGCCGCGGTGTTCGCGATCGTGGTGTGCGCGCTGGCGCTGTCGGTCGCGGTGCCGCTGCGGACCTACCTCGGCCAGCGCGACGACGTGGCCGTGGAGGAGCAGCGGCAGGCGGAGCTGCGGGCACAGGTCGAGGCGCTGGAGGAGCGCAAGGCGCAGCTGGACGACCCGGCGCAGGTCGAGGCCGAGGCGCGGCGCCGGTTGCGGTACGTGATGCCGGGGGAGACCCCCTACATGGTCGAGCTGCCGGACGACGGCGGCGACGAGAACGACACCGGGACCGGTGACGAGCCGAAGAAGGGCAAGGCGAAGGACGAGTCGTGGTACCAGCTGCTGTGGAACGCGGTGTCGAGGGAGTGAGCGGAGCCCTGCCTGTTTCCGAGGCCGACCGCGCCGCGGTCGCCGCGCAGCTCGGCCGGCCGCCGCGCGCCATCCGAGCCGTGGCCCACCGCTGCCCGAGTGGGCATCCAGCGGTGATACAAACCTCGCCCCGCCTGGCCGACGGCACCCCGTTCCCGACGCTGTACTACCTGACGTGCCCCCGGCTGACGTCGCTGACGAGTCGGCTCGAGGCGAGCGGGTTGATGAAGGAGATGACCGAGCGGCTGGCCGGCGACGAGGAGCTGGCCGCCGCCTACCTCGCCGCGCACCGGTCGTACCTCGCCGAGCGGGACGCCATCGAGTCGCTCGGCACCGAGGTCAGCGCCGGTGGAATGCCCGGCCGCGTGAAGTGCCTGCACGTGCACGTGGCCCACGCGCTGGCCGTCGGATCGGGCGTGAACCCCTTCGGGGACGAGGCGGTCGAACTGCTGAAAGCGGACTGGCCGGCCGGCGACTGTGTCTGACTGGTAACTGGCAAGTTTCGCGCCTGGCCGAGTTCGTGTACCCGAAAGGGCAACCTGTCGCCCACATATCTACGTCTGCCATGCGGAAAGTGACGACTTGACCGTCGATTGACCTCTTTCTTGTGATGATGGTTCGTGAGACGGTGGCATGCGGCACACGGGCTGCGACGGGTGGCGACCTGTCCGTCGCGGCAAACGGCGCGAAGGGGTTCGGTACAGGTGAGTGCGGCGAACGGAAGATCAGCCGAGCGGCGTCTTCGGCGGCGGCGCAGGAAGCTCGCGGCGGCGACCAGCACCGTCCTACTGGTCGCGGCGGCGGTCGCGGGTGAGCCGATCAGTCTCGCGGCGGGCGTCCCCCAGGTCGCGGGGGGCATCGGCGGCGGGCTGAAGGGCATGACCGACCCGAGCGAGGTCGGCGCGTCCGGACGGCTGAACGAGGACGACGAGATCGGCTCCTACCTGCTCGACAACGCGGACGACGTCGACAGCCTGCTGAAGCTCGGTGGCGACGCGCCGAGTGAGGACGAGCTGGGCATCCCGAGCACGATGTATCCGGCGTACGAGAACGCGGCCGACGTCCTCGCGGAGCAGCAGCCGAACTGCAACCTGGACTGGTCGCTGCTCGCGAGCATCGGCCGGATCGAGTCGAACCACGCGCGGGGCGGCAAGGTCGACGACAACGGCGACACCGTGCCGAAGATCTACGGCCCGGTGCTCGACGGCGGCGGATTCGCCGCGATCCGCGACACCGACGGCGGCGTCTACGACGGCGACAGCCGCTGGGACCGCGCGGTCGGCAACATGCAGTTCATCCCGTCGACGTGGCTCGCGTACGCGTCCGACGGCAACGACGACGGCGTGAAGAGCCCGCACAACGTCTACGACGAGACGCTGGCGGCCGGCAAGTTCCTCTGCTCGGGTGGGCTGGACCTGTCGAAGGACACGGACCGCAAGGCCGCCGTGTTCCGGTACAACCACTCCGACAGCTACGTCGCCACGGTGCTGCTGTGGGCGGACGCCTACGCGAACGGCTTCACGCCGATGCCGGGTGACTACGCGCCGGCGGACGACGGCGGCGACGACAACTTCGCGTACGGCCCGCCCTCGATCGGCGACCTCCCACCGGTGCAGACGCCGACCACGAACCCGCCGGCACCGCCCGGCGGTGGCGGCACGACGAGCACCACCAACCCGACGAGCACCGGGTCCACGGCGCCGACCTCGTCGTCCGGCGGCCCGCGCACGACGGCGCCGCAGCCAACCACGACCACCCCGTGCACCCCGCCGCCCTCGACCGACCCCACGACGACCACGACGGAGAGCGCGCTGGCCACGGGCGACTCGGTTCCGGCGGAGGGCTCGGGCGCGACCACGACCACGGACACGACGACGACCACGACGACGCCGCCGGCGACCTGCTGAGCCGAGGCACGACGGAGGGGACCGGAGTGGTCAGGTGAGGCGCTCCGGTGGTCGCCTAGGCTGGCGGGCATGGCACGGGTTGCGGCGATCGACTGCGGGA
>NZ_JBJMIE010000326.1:0-27986 GCF_045807065.1 Actinophytocola sp.
GCTCAGGTCCAGCAGGTTCGCCCGGTCGACCAGCAGGTGCTCCGACGGCAGCCGGGCGCGGTGGCCGCGGTAGTTGCGGAACCCGTCCGCGTCCGGTTCCAGCGGGGCGAAGGACGCGACGTCGGTCCACTCGCGCGTGGCGTCCGTGCGCCCCGGCGCGAAGGGGACCTCGACGCGAGCGCCCGCCCGCTCGGCGGCCCGCTCGACGGCGGCGGCGCCACCGAGCACGATGAGGTCGGCCAGCGAGACCCGCCTGCCCCCGGTCCGGTCGCCGTTGAACGACTCCTGGATCCCCTCCAGGATCCGCAGCACCCGCGCCAGCGTCTCGGGCTCGTTGACCTCCCAGCTCCGCTGCGGCTCGAGGCGGATGCGGGCGCCGTTCGCCCCGCCGCGCCGGTCGCTGACGCGGAAGGTCGAGGCCGACGCCCACGCGGTGGCGACGAGCTGCCCGACCGGCAGCCCGGCGGCGAGGATCCGGGCCTTCAGCGCGGCGATGTCCGCGGCGTCGACCAGTTCGTGGTCCACCGCGGGGACCGGGTCCTGCCAGATCAGCCTCTCGCGGGGGACCAGCGGACCGAGATAGCGCTCGATCGGGCCCATGTCGAGGTGTGTCAACTTGAACCAGACCCGGGCGAACGCGTCCGCCAACCGGTCCGGGTGCGCCAGGAACCGCCGCGAGATCGGCTCGTAGACCGGGTCCACGCGCAGCGCGAGGTCCGTCGTCAGGATCGTGGGGGCGTGCCGCTTCGCGGGGTCGTGGGCGTCCGGCACGGTGCCGGCCCCGCCGCCGTCCCTCGGGATCCACTGCCACAGGCCGGCGGGGCTCAGCTCCAGGTCCCACTCGTAGCCGAACAGCGTCTCGAGGAAGCTGTTGTCCCACGTGGTCGGGGTGGGTGTCCACGTGCCCTCGAGCCCGCTGGAGATGGCGTCCGGACCCTTCCCGGTGCCGTAGCCGCTCCGCCAGCCCAGGCCCTGCTCCTCGATCGGCGCGCCCTCGGGTTCGGGGCCGAGGAAGGCGTCCGGGTCGGCCACGCCGTGGGTCTTGCCGAACGTGTGGCCGCCCGCGATCAGGGCCACGGTCTCCTCGTCGTCCATCCCCATGCGCCGGAACGTCTCGCGGATCTCCCTGGCCGCGGTGAGCGGGTCCGGCACCGTGTTCGGGCCCTCCGGGTTGACGTAGATGAGGCCCTTCTGCGTGGCGTCCAGCGGACTCGCCAGCTCGCGGACGCCACCGTGGCGTTCGTCGCCGAGCCAGGCCCGCTCGGGGCCCCAGTACACGTCCTCGTCGGGCTCCCAGACGTCCGCGCGGCCGCCACCGAAGCCGAAAGTACGCAGCCCCATCGACTCCAGCGCGCGGTTGCCCGCGAAGACCATCAGGTCCGCCCACGAGATCCGGCGGCCGTACTTGCTCTTCACCGGCCACAGCAACCGCCGCGCCTTGTCGAGGTTGCGGTTGTCCGGCCAACTGTTCAGCGGCGCGAACCGCTGCATCCCGGCGCCGGCACCACCGCGGCCGTCGTCGATCCGGTACGTGCCGGCGCAGTGCCACACCATCCGGACCACGAGCGGCCCGTAGTGGCCGAAGTCCGCGGGCCACCACTCCTGCGAGGTCGTCAGCACCGCGTCGACGTCGGCGGCCAGCGCGTCCAGGTCGAGCGTCCGGAACTCCGCGGCGTAGTCGAAGTCCCCGCCCATGGGGTCGGCCTCCGGAACGTGCTTGCGCAGGACCGCCAGGTTCAGCCGGTTCGGCCACCAGTCGCGGTCGCTCCTGCTCCCGGTGCCCATCTCAGATGTCCAGGGCCCGGCGCACGGCCGGCGCGTTGCGCCGGGAGACCGGCACCAGCACGTTCGTCCGCTCGTCCATGACCAGCGACAGCTCGCCCTTCCCCCCGCGCTCGATCTCCCGGATGCGGCTGAGGTTGACCACGTAGCGGCGGTGCACGCGCAGGAAGCCGACATCCGCCAGCTCGCTGTCGAGCTTGTCCAGGCTCAGCGAGGCGGCGCGCAACCGCCCCTGGTCGGTGGCCAGCCACACGTCGTTCCCCTGCGACTCGGCGAAGGAGACCTCCGCCAGCCGCAGCAGCACCATCCGGTTGTCCCGCATGGCGACCAGCCGGCGCGGCCGCGCCCGGGGGTGCGCGGGGCGTTCCGCCTCCGGCAGCCGTTCCCCGTCGGCGGCGCCGAACGACACCAGGTTCCCGATCAGGTGCCCGGAGGAGAAGACGGGGCGGATGCTGACGGACGTCGGCTCGTCGGCGAGGTGGGTGAAGATCTGCGTCGAGCCGACCCAGTCGGGGCTGCGGGCCGCCTGCTTGCTCGCGTACCGCACGGCGGCGATCAGCTCCGGCAGCCCGGGGTTCCACCGCAGCGTGGGGTCGACCGCCGGGGTGGCCGCCGGCACGCCCAGGAGCACGCCCGCCATGTCGTCGGCGATCACGACCTTGCCCGCGGTGTCGACCGCGGCGAGCGCCGCACCGGAGCGTGCCCTGGCCCGGGTGTAGGCCGCGACCAGCTCGGCGCCGCTGTCCCTGGCGCGCCTTTTCAGTGTGTACCGGGTCATGGTGGCCGCGTTGGCCAGCCAGCCGCCCGCGGACGCGGGGAGCTGGCTGCGCCAGCAGGAGATGTTGAGCACCGCGATCGGTTCCCTGGTCACCACGTCCCGCACCGCGATGCCCGCGCAGACCCAGCTGTGGAACGCCTGGCACCAGTGCTCCGCGCCCCTGATCGACACCGGGCCGTGCGACTCGAGTGCCGTGCCCATCCCGTTCGTGCCGACCGCGCACTCCGACCAGCAGAACCAGGGCGCCAGGTTCGCGTCGTTGGCCCTGGCGAGCGTGCTCTGGTCCCCCCACTCGGCCAGGATCCGGCCCGTGGCGTCGGCGATGGTGACGACACCGCCGATCGTGCTCACCTCGTGCGCCACGGCGGCGGCGCGAAAACCCAGCTCGGCGAACACGACGTCGTGTTCGGGCGTGTGGTCGAGCTCCGCGACGGCGACCGGGGCGTCGGTGAGGTGGGGGTCGACCCGGTACTGCTCGCGGCAGCGGTGCCAGGAGATCGCAACCAGGGGCCGGACACCCGGGACCTGGTCCTCACCCTGCACGAACCGTTCCCACGCGGCGAGTACGGCGCCGCTGCCCGGGTTCGTCGACGTGGGCTGTACATCCCTCATGGTGGAGAACCGCCTTTGGTCCGTCACCCAACGCTCACTCCCCCTCACACTAGGGAGCGCGGGCGGGCACGCACACCCCTTCCCGCGAGTAATCACAACGAAACTGGCGAATGATGCGCCTGTTCGCCGGCCCGTGACGACGGCTGCGCGACCGAAAGTTCCGGTGGCGCAAGGTGAATCGCGTGGTCGGAGGGCCGCGGGAAAGCGTGACCACGCCCCACCGGCTCCGTCCCGCCGCGGTTCCTACCTAGGTGGGCCTGGTCTTGTCCCGCCGGCTCAGGGCTTGCGGCCGACGGCGCCGGCGATGAGTTGCTGCGCGCCGGTGTGGGGTTTGAGCCGGGGGCCGTCCGGCCACCAGTCGATCACGGGCACCAGGCCCGGCTCCACCAACTCCAGCCCCGCGAGGAGCTCCATGATCTCGTCGCGGGTGCGCGGGGTCGCACCGCCGAGCGAGCCCCTCGCGATGGCGTCCTCGAGGGCCGCGGTCGTCGCGGAGTCCTCGCTCTGCGGATCGAAGAAGTGGGAGATCGCCACGTAGGACCCGGACGGCAGAGCGTCGACGTACTCCCGCATGACCTTCGCCGCCCGGTCGCGTGGGCCCTTGTAGTGGTGCAACGTCGCCAGCTGGAACAGCGCGATGGGTTGGGTGAAGTCGAGGTGCCTGCGCACGACCTCGTGCTCCAGGATCGCCCTGGGACGGAAGAGGTCGCCCTGGATGAGGCGGGTGCGCTCGTCCTCCTCCAGCAGCGCCCGGCCGTGTGCGAGCACGACCGGGTCGTTGTCGACGTACACCACTTTGGACTCGGGCTTGAGCCGCTGCACGACCTGGTGGGTGTTCTCCGCGGTGGGCAGGCCGGATCCGCAGTCGAGGTACTGGGTGACCCCGGTCTGGCTGGCGATGAAGCGGCACACGCGGATGAGGAACGCCCGGTTCTCCAGCGCGGCGTCGACGACCTCCGGCACGGCGCCGGTCATCTCCCGCATCACCTGCCGGTCGACCGCGTAGTTCTCCTTGCCGCCGAGCAGGGCGTCATACACCCGCGCGACGCTGGCCCTGGTCGGGTCGACTCCGACAGGAGCGTTGGGATCGGTGTCGTTCGTCGGCATGCCGCGCCTCCGTGACTTGTTGTCCAAGCGCTGCCGAGCGTAGCGTGACGACTACGCTAGCGGACCCCTACTCCTGATGATGATTCCGTACCTACCGGGAGTAGGGAGCCGCCTTCCGCCGCAACTCGTCCCTCCGGCGTTCCTCGTTCCGCGGAATCGACCGGCACGCCCACGCGGCGAGGGGACCGCTCGGCGATGTGCCGACGGTCGAGGATGGGGGACCGGCGTGTACCCGCCCGCCCCGATTCCCTGACGCGATCGCCCGTTCCACACTGGCCAGCCGGAGTAGAGGTCGGGCGAGTTCCCACCGTGGGGGGTGGATGAGCGGAGTCGGCCCGAGTAGACGGCCGACGAAGTGGACGAGGATCGCCCCGGCGCGGGCTAGCGCCACTGCGGGGGTGATCGGGTACCGCCACTGCGGGGGTGACCGGGTACCGCCACCGCTCGGGGCTATTACCGGCCAGTAATCCAGTTAGGTGAAACATGTCGATCACAGTGCTGGCCCGAGTGATCGACCTCGGGTCCCGCACACGGCGGCAGCCGACATCGCATGGCTGACGGTGCCGGCCGCCGCGTGTCCTTCACTGCCCCGGGCTTCGTCCTGACCGAGCAGCTGGCGCGTGCCTCCTTCTCCCTCGACGCCGAGCCCAGACGGAGTTTGGAGACCCGTGATGTCGATCACCCGTGGAATGAGGACCCGAACACCGTCGCGGCGGTCCTGGTGGCTTGCCGGGGGCATGCTGGGGCTCGCGATCGGCTATTTCCTCTGGTACACCCCGTATGCCGCCCTGACCAAGTCGCTCTCCTCCGGCCTGCTGCCCGGCATGGACAAGCAGGTGGGCGGGTTGGTCCTGTTACCGGCGGCCGCGGTCGGCACGCTGGTCGGTGCGCCGCTGTTCCTGGCCGCGACCGGCTGGTGGCGGTACATGGGCACCCGCACCGTGTTCGGCCGGTTGATGCGCTTCCCGAGCCGCACGATGATCGTCGCCGGGTTCTTCATGGCGCTGGTGATCGCCACCACCACCCTGAACTACACCTTCGCCGGGGTGTCGATCCTGTTCATGCTGCTGATGATGCGCGCCGGGGTGCTGGTCCTGTCGCCGATCGTGGACACCGTGCGCCGGCGTCGCGTCCGCGTCTGGTCCTGGGCGGCGCTGGTGCTCAGCCTCGCCGCCGTGGCCACCGCGCTGGCCGATGTGAACGCCTACACCCTCACCCTCGGCGCGGCGGCCAGCCTCGCGCTCTACTTCACCGGGTACATCGGACGGTTCCAGATCATGAGCCGCGTCGCCAAGACCGGTGACGAGCAGACCGACCGCCGCTACTTCGCCGAAGAAGCCGTCTCCTCCGCCGTCTGGCAGCTCCTGCTCTGCGCCGTCCTCGCCGTCGCCGGCCTCGGCCAGGTCTCCGCCGCGCTGCGCGAAGGCTTCACCACCTTCCTGGTCACGCCGGGCGTGCTGCCCGCGTTCGGCATCGGGTTGCTGTACTCCGCGCTCTACGTCTACGGCACCCTGATCTACCTCGACCCCCGCGAGTACACCTGGTGCGTGCCCGCCAACCGGTGCGCCAGCCTGCTCTCCGGCCTGGTCGCCTCCTTCGGCCTGGCCGCGCTCACCGGCATCGCCGCCCCTGGCACCGGCCAGCTCGTCGCCACCGGCTTCATCGTGCTGGCCATCGCCGCGCTGAGCTTCCCGGCCATCCGCACCGCACTGCGGCGCACCACCACCATCACCATCACCCAGACCGACGAGCAGCCGCTGCTGCTGTTCGTCTGCGGCGGCAACACCTGCCGCTCGGCCATGGCCGAAACCATCGCGCGTACCGCCCTGGCCACCGGCCGCTGGCGCATCACCAGCGCCGGCCTCACCGCCCAGACCGGCACCGCCATGCCCGACGACGCGGTCACCGCGCTCACCGAACTCGGACTCTCCGCACCCGACCACCGCGCCCGCCAGCTCACCCCCGAACTCATCGACCAGGCCCACACCGTCTACACGATGACCACCGCCCAACGCGACGCCCTACTGGCCATGGCTCCCCACACGGCCGACAAGACCATCTGCCTCGACCCCGACGGCGACATCCCCGACCCCCACGGCCAACCCACCATCGCCTACCGCGAATGCGCCAACCACATCCACCGGATGATCATCCAACGGCTCGCCCCCACCAGCACCAGCCCACTACCCACCACCTGACGAAGTCCCCGACACCGCTGGGAGACCGCCCTGGTCTCCCAGCGGTGTCGTGTTGCGGGCCAACTGGCAGGAGCAGGTAGGGCCAGCTGCGCGACCACCAATATTCCATTGTGGACAGTGGACGCACGAAGGTCTGCGGCGGCGACTGTGCAGATCGCGCGCGCATCCGACATTGCATGTAACAGTTGAATATCAGCGGGCAGCGTCGCTCAGAATTGATGTTTCCGTGCGCTGACACTCAGGAAAACGCCGCGAGCGAGCCCTGGGGGCGACGGTGCGATTGCGAATTCTGGGATCCGTGCAGCTGGCGATACACGAGAACGTCGTGGAGTTGCGCACCACGAAGGTTCGCGGCTTGTTGGGTGTATTGGCTTTCAAGAATAACGAAACCGTCTCCGCCGAGTACCTGACCCACGCGCTCTGGGACGACGAATCGCCGGGACGGTCGTCGACTCTGCAGGTCCATGTGTCGCGACTGCGGCGGCTGCTGAACGAGTCGGCGTGCCCGGCCGTGGTGCACACCGAGCAGGACGGGTACCGTCTCGAAATCGATCCGTCCGATGTGGACTACCAGCGGTTCGTCAACGCTTTGAGCACCGGACGTCGTGCGCTCGGCCGGGGCGAGCACGCCGTCGCTGCCGACCACTTCGCCGAGGCGGTCGACCTGTGGCGCGGCCCCTTCATCGCCGACCTCAGAACCGCGTGGGCGCGCCGGCAGCGTGCCGCGCTCGTCGTCCGGGATCTGCTCCCCGCACACAGCGCCCTGTTCGAGGCCAAACTCGCGCTCGGTGAGTCCGAGTTCGTGCTCGAGCGTCTGCCTGCCCTGCTGTCCGATCATCCGTACGATGAAACGCTGGCCGGGCAGTGGATGCGTGTACTGGCCGATACCGGGCGTTCCAGTGAGATCCCGGCATTCTTTCGCGATTTCTCCCAGCGCCTGAACGCGGATCTCGGCGTGGCGCCAAGCCCGAATCTCGTCCAGATCACCGAGGAGACGGCACGCGGCGGCCGTACGGGCAGCCGGCCGGTGTTCGCTGTTCGTGTGCCGCCGCTACCGCGGGACACCCCGCACTTCACCGGGCGCACCGAACTGCTCGCTCGACTCGACGCGCTCCTGTCCGGCCCGGAAGCGGCGGGTCGGGTGGTCGCGCTGGACGGGCGGCCGGGGGTCGGCAAGACGGCCTTGATCAGGTACTGGGCCCGCCGCCGGCAGGGCCTGTTCCCCGACGGGATCCTGCACCTCGACCTCGCCGGGTACGCGGACGTCAACCCTGTCGAGCCCAGCGCGGCGATGGGCGTGTTCCTCGACGAACTCGGCGTTCCCGCAGAGCGCATCCCGAACGCGGTCGACGAGCGGGCCGCGATGCTGCGCGACACGCTGGCCGGCCGGCGGGTGCTGGTCATCCTGGACAACGTGCGCGACAGCGCACACGCCCGCCCGATGCTCGCCGCCACCGCCGGCTGCCCGGTCGTGCTGACCAGTCGCAAGCGGCTGACCGGCAGTGCCCTGCGCGATGGCGCCGAGCGCATCACCGTGCCGGAGCTGCGGCAGGAGGAGGCCACCGCTCTCGTGGTCGCCAGGAGCGGCCGGCGGGCGATGACCGAGCCGGACGCGATCGACGAACTGGTGGACCTGTGTGAACGCCTTCCGCTCGCCGTACGGGTCGTCGCCGAGCACGTCGCCGCCCGGACGGAGGTGCCGCTTCGCGAGTTGGTCGACGAGCTGCGGCACACCCGGCGGCTGCTCGACGCCGGCGCCCAGGGCGACGACGACACGGTGACGTTGCGGTCGGCACTTTCCTGGAGCTACCGCGCATTGCGGCCGGTCGACCGGCGAGTGTTCCGCATGCTCGGACTGCTGCCGAACACGCGGTTCAGCGCGGCCGCCGTGGCCGCTGTGGGCGGGCTCGACCGGTTCGAGGTGGACCAGCCGCTCGACGCTCTGGTGGGCGCCCATCTCATCGAGCAGGAGGGTGCGGGGCGGTACCGGGCTCACGACATCTGCCGCGAGTACGCGGCCGACCGCGTCCAACGGGACGAGAGTCCGGAGTCCCGTGCTGAGGCGGTGCGGCGGATGCTGACGTGGTACGTCGAGGCCGCCCGCGCCGCCCGGTCGTTCCTGATAGCGGATCCGCACCAGGTACCGGCGCTGCCCTCGCCCGAGCCCGTGACCCCGCCCTCGTTCACGACGAAGGAGGAGGCCAAGCAGTGGTTCGACCTCGAGCGTGCCAGTCTCGTGGGCCTCTGTCACCGGGCTGCCAAGGAGGGGCACGACGAGGCCGCCTGGCGGCTCGCTGCCTGTCTCAACGTCCTGAGCGGTCGCGGTGACCTCCACGAGCTTCTCGAGGTTCAGAATCTCGGGCGGGCCGCGGCCGCCCGAGCTGGTCGGCCGGACGCGGAGGCCGGGTGTCTGACCGCCGCGGGTGTGCTGCACGCCGCACTACGCGACCACCAGCGAGCCGCGCAGTGCTTCGAGGAGGCCTACCACGCCTTCCGCGCGGCGGGGGATTCATATGGCGAGTCCATCGCCATGCACAACATCGGGAGCATTCGCCTGCGGCTCGGGAGGCCGGCCGAGGCCATCGACTGGCACCGAAGGGCACTGGCCGCCTTCACCGCCAGCCACGACGAGTGGATGATCGGGATCACCAACCGCTGGCTCGGCGACGATCATCTGGCGCTGGGCGAGCACGCGGAGGCCCACCGGCACTACCTGAAGTCGCGGCACCTGAGCCGCAAGCTCGGTGACCTGGAAGGGGAGGGCCGGACCCTGAACCGGGTAGCGCGGCTGAACCTCGACATCGGCCGGCTGGACCTCGCGGTCAGCACCGGGGAGGACGCGCTGGTCATCCACGAACGAACCGGCGACCGGGCAAGTGCCGCCGAGGTGCTGTGCACGCTCGCGACGGCCCGTACCGAACTCGGCGCCTATCCGACGGCGATCGCGCACGCCACGGAGGCCGCGGCGACGCACCAGGGCATGCGCAACACCGCCGGCTGGGCCCAGGCGCTGGAGGTGCTGGGGAATGCCTACGCCGCCGCCGATGACCACGACCAGGCACGTGCCTCGTGGTTGACGGCCGCGGACCTGCTCGACTCACTCGGCGACTCGCGGGCAGGCGACCTACGCGCACGAGCCGAGCAGCCCGCTGTTCCCAAACCCCGCCCTGAACGGCCGGGCGTACCGGACGAGCGCGCCGTCCGGTAACCCACGTCAGCCAACCATCCCCATCGGCGGGTACCAGAGCCATACGCACGCGACGGCAAGCACGAGAAGCATGCCGAAAACGACGGCTTCCGGATTGGTGGTGATCATTGTCCGGATTCGGCGCACGCACCGGAAGATCAACTGCATGGCCCGCAGTTTGCCACACTGGAATGGCGATGCACGAATGGGGGCCACCATGGGCGTTAACCCAGTACAGTGGACCAGTCCAATCACCACACTCCAAGTAGAAGTGAACGCATCGTCGGGTCGCAAGATTAGCTGGATCGGGTGGCGTGGCAGGCGTCCGCGTGGGTGAGGTCAGCGGAATTTCAGAGCCGGGTTTTGCGCAGGTGGCAAGGCGCACCGTCGTCGGTGTGGGTCTTTCACCTGAATTCCACTCAGTATGGACGGAATTTCCGTACGTCCGACGGTGGTCGTCGTGCTCGGACTGTTTGGGTGGGACCGTGGTCCTTCTGTCGATGGTGTTCGCGCGGTGTTCGTCAGGCGAGCCAGTCGGCGGCGGCGTGGAGGAGGCTGGTGATGCCGGTGGTGAGGGTGGGTTCGGTGACGGACCGGAGAAACCGCGGCGCGCGCCGACAGGTCCGACCTGTCCGCACTGAAGATCGTATTTCCGACGGCACGGCAGACGCGGCCCGGCGGCCGTGGACGGGGTGGCGCAGACGGCTCTTGACCCACACCAGGGATCCGGGTGTGGCGGGAGCTTGCCGAGGGAGCAACTACTCGGCCGCCGAGGTGCGTGGGCCGGGATGCGACACCGACACCCATCGCGAGGCACTGGCCGGAACGCTCCGCGCCTTCACCGGAGCCGCGGCACGCGGCGCTTCACGGTGTCGGACCGAGACCGAAACGTGACCCGGATCGCGGAGATGTCCGCTCCAACCGGTGGCCACGCCCGGACGAGTCTTCTGGCCGGCCTGGTCGAGGCCTCGCGGCGGCGACTGGCTTCCGGTCCGGGTGTTGCCGCCGTCCCCCGCGCCGGACGCACTCCAGCGCGGGACGCACGTTCACCGGAACCGGGATGAACGGCCGCGGACCTGGCTGCCTAGGTAACCCTAACCTTTCCTGGAGGTGGGATCACCGTGGCACGTGTGGCGGATCGAAATCCGTGCATGGAAATACCGGGGAGAGCAATGAGTAGTTGCTAAGACAATCAGGTAGTTGTCTGCTCAATCTCTTTCGAGTCGGACGACTCTTTCTCCTTGTTTGTGTAGACAGTATCCGCACCCACCGCGACTCCCAGGGCGGCGCCCGCCAGGCCGTTCGCCCACGACAGCCCATGGCGTTTGTGCTGCTCACGATAGGTTTTCGCAAACGCGACGGTGTCGGAATCCTGTCCCCGTCTTGGTTTCACCGCGTCCACTCCTGACACAGAGATGCATGCATTGGATGGAGCTTGGTTACCCTCTTCGCCTTACCGATGCCCCTGAGCGAAGCAGGGTTACCGATGATCGGAATTGAGTCTGGTCGGATCGCTGCTACCTTATTCAGCCGCCTAGGTAGCCACCAACACAGTCATACTACGGCCGGTAGATCCTGTCGACTACCACAATCCGTGACACCACCCAAAATTTACCGAGGAGTGAGAATCGGCCGATTACGATCATGGCCCTTCTCGGCCGGGCACGGCTAGCCGTTACTGGTGGTGAACATCGGCCGCCCGGACGGCGACGTTTCGTGACAGGGGCGGCAGGCGCGGCCACCCGGCGAGGAGGCGCTCCGCCGGGCTTGGGTATCACCTAATACTGCAATTGGCCTTTGCACCGGCTTTTGCACTGACGCGGCAGCCCTCGGAGACCTAACATGGGCGTACTCATGGCCGAGCGAGGGGCGACATGACGACGACAGAGGCCAGCTTACCGCCTGGCGAACGCATCAGACTGTATCGCAGACGGATGGGGCTCACCCAGGAGCAGTGCGCGCAGCTGAAGGGCTGCACGGTCTCGGCGTGGCGCAAGTGGGAGTCCGGTGAGCGTCAGGTGGCGTCGTTCTCCGACTGGATCGAGATCGCCAGGATCCTGCGGGTGCGGGACCTGTACAGGCTGACCGGACTGCCCGTCGGCGACATGCCGGAGGGGCCGGGCGAGCACGACACGGTGCCCGCGATCCGGGCGGCGATGGTGTCGTTCAACCCGCGGCTGACCGGCGAGCCCAACGTGCGGGGGCTGGGCGAGGCGGTGGAGACGGCCTGGGACATCTGGCAGGAGCGCAGGCCGTTCCAGCAGGTCGGCATGATGTTGCCCGGGCTGATCACCGAGGCGCGGGCGACCATTCCGCTGGTCGACGGGCCGGAACGCGGGGACCTGTTGCGCACCGCGTCGATGCTGTACTTCCTCACCAGGGCGTTCACCACGCGGGTCGGCGCGCACGACGTGTCGATGCTGTCCGCGGACCGCGCGATGGCCGCGGCGATCAAGGCGGACGACCTGGACTACCGCGCCGCCGCGGCGTGGAACGTGGGCATGATCCTCACCGGGCAGGGGCACAGCGAGGTGGTGGCCGAGCTCGCCGCCGACGCCGCCGCCATGCTGGAGCCGACACTGGCCGACGCGACGCCGCAGCGGATGAGCGTCTACGGCGCCCTGCACCTGTTGCGGGCCACGCAGTTCGCTCGGATGGGCGATGAACACGGTGCCGCCAAGGCGCTCGAGGTCGCCGAGCAGGTCGCCGAGAAGGTCGGCGAGCGCAACGACTTCCGCACGGTGTTCGGCCCGACCAACGTCGGCATCTACCGGGTGTGGCTCGCGGTCGAACTGTCCAAGCCGCGCGAGGCGATTCGCGCGGCGCAGCACTGCGATGTCAGCGCGTTGCCCAGTGTGGAGCGGCGGTTCTCCTATTTCGTCGACCTGGCCAGGGCGTACAACATCCGCGGCGAGGATGTCGCCGTGGTGCACATGTTGCAGAGGGCCGAGCGGGAGTCGCCCGAGGAACTGCGGCTGAACGTGGGGAGTCGAGCCATCGTGTGCGAGCAGCTCCGCAGGGAGAACTCGTTGACCCGCTCGGAACTTCGTCCGCTGGCCGACCGGATGGGTGTGCTGAGCCACTAGGGACGCCGACAGTACTGACCATATATATGTGCTGAACCACCAGGCATGTCGCCGCAGGCCGAGCGTGGTCCGGCATTTCGGCATGCCTGTGGGAATCGGCCGAGCGACACCCGTAGGGACGGTGCCACAAGGGGTGGTGCTTGGGCCTACCACCGCTCGTGGCGGCTGCTCCTAAGTAACTCGTCTATATTCAATCACTGCTGGTCAGCGCGGGAATCTCGTTGATTGGCGACCGTAACACGAGTGAATGGACGATCGGCTTCGCGTCGCTGCTGGTCGCTCGTACCTTGTATACGGTATTCCTAATTCGGGGCCTGAACGGAAAAATATCAGACCTGTCATCCCAAAGCGACGCGGACCACGTGACGGTCGCCCACCGGGGGGATCGGAGGGCACCGTCGACACCGGAGTCGGACGGGCGCGACCACCGCGCCGACCGGCATGACCTGTGGTGGCAGCAGTTCTTCTCGAGTTCGCCCGATGTGAGGAAAGGGTCAGACAATGACCGGCAGCGATTACACGCGACGGCGCTTTCTGCGCGATGCCGTCCTGGCGAGCGGCGGCACCCTGTTACTCGGAGCGTGTTCGTCGACGCCAGTCGTGTCAACGAAAGCCGCGGAGGCCGGCAGTCGCGGTGGCACGGCGCAGGCCGGCCTGCCCGCCGTCGAGGGCGCCGAGCTGATCACCGATCCGGCCCGGTTCCCCAAGCAGTTCCAGGAAGCGCCCGATTTCGCCAAGCTCGTGGCGGAGGGAAAGCTGCCACCGGTCGCCGAGCGCATCGGAGCCGAGCCGCTGGTGCTCAAGCCGATCCAGTCGGTTGGCAGGTACGGCGGCGAAATCCGCCGCGGCTTCGTCGGGCAGGGTGACTTCCAGAACGCGGTGCGGTTCTGCTCCGGCCCGGACAGCCTGCTGTACTGGGACTTCCGGTTCGAGAAGCTGGTGCCCAACATCGCCCGCTCGTTCGAGCTGAGCGACAACGACCGGGTCCTCACACTGCACCTGCGCAAGGGGATGCGGTGGTCGGACGGTCAGCCGTTCACCGCGGACGACCTCGTGTTCTGGCGCGAGGACGTCAGCCTGTCCCCGGAGCTCGGCAGCGGCTCGTCGTCCATGCGGATCGGCGGTCAAGAGGTCCAGGTGGAGAAGGTCGACGACCACACCGTGCGCTACGTGTCCAAGGTGTCCAACCCGACCCTGCCCCAACGGCTCGCCGGGTGGACCGACCTGGCCGGCATGGCCGCCAACGCCCATCTCGGCGGGGGCGGGTTCCTGCCCAAGCACTACCTCTCGCAGTACCACCCCAAGTACACCTCGGTGGACGCGGCGAACAGGCTCGCCACCGACGCCGGGTTCAAGGGATGGGCGGCGTACTTCCGCAGTCTGGCCTCCTGGCACCAGAACCCGAAGCTGCCGACGGTCACGCCGTGGGTGCTCACCCGTCCGATCAACAACCCGCCGTGGGAGTTCGGGCCGAATCCCTACAGCATCTGGGTCGACGAGAAGGGCAATCAGCTTCCCTACATCGGCCGCATCACGATGGGCAACGTGGAGAACACCGAGGTGCTCGCCCTGCGCGCGTCCGCGGGGGAGTACGACATGCAGGACCGCCACCTCAACGTGACGAACCTGCCCGTGCTCATCCAGAACGAGAAGCGCAGCTCGTACAAGGTCCACCGCGCGCCCTACACCGAGGTGGACTGCGGCATCCGGCTGAACCTGGCCTACGACACCGACAAGGAGCTCGGTGAGCTGATCCGCACCGTCGAGTTCCGCCGGGCGCTGTCGCTGGGCATCGACCGGGGACAGATCAACGAGGCGTTCTTCCTCGGCACCTGCACGCCGACGGCCACGATGGCCGCCAGGGGCAGCATCTACGACCCGGGCCCGGAGTGGCACACCAAGTGGGCGACGCACGATCCGGGACAGGCCAACAAACTGCTCGACAAGATCGGACTGACCAAGAAGGACGATGCCGGCTACCGCGTGCGCAAGGACGGCACCAGCCGGATCATCCTCGACTACCAGGCGTTCCCGAGCTCGGCCGACTTCATCGGGATCGGCGAGATGGTCAAGCGGCAGTGGCAGAAGATCGGCATCGACGTCAACATCGCGTCCGCCGAGGCGAACCTGCTCACTCAGCGGGCCACGGCCAACCAGCTGATGCTCTCCGGCCAGGCGGTCGGCACCGACGACCCGTTCCTCAAGCCCGACACGTTCCTCCCGACGGTCACCAACAACTACCCGGGAATGATCGGCATCCCCTACGCCAAGTGGTTCGCCTCCGACGGCCAGCAGGGCACCGAGCCGCCGGCGTCGCTCAAGCTGCTCAAGGACGCCATGGCGCTCTACGAGAAGGGACTGTCCGAACCGGACGACGCCGAACGGGTGCGGATAGGCAAGAAGCTCTACACGATGCACGCCGACCAGGTGTGGTCGATCGGCATCGTCGGGTTCGGCCTCTCGGTCAACGGCGTCTACCTGACCAACAACCGGCTGCGCAACGTGCCGGCCAGGGTGGTGAACTCGTTGCAGATGAAGAGCATGGACAACACCTACCCGATTATGTTCTTCTACAAGTGACGGTGACATCGTGCTGAGTTTCATCGGCCGGCGGCTCGCGCTGGGACTGTTCACGGTGTGGGCGGTCTCGGTGCTGAGCTTCCTGATCATCCAGCTGCCCCAAGGGGACTTCGTCACGACCCGCATGTCCGAGCTCGCCGACACCGGCAACTCGTCCGCGGCCTTCGAGGCGGCGCGGCTGCGTGCCGAGTACGGGCTGGACCAACCGATCTTCGTCCAGTACTTCGACTGGATCGGCCGGGTCCTGCATGGCGACCTCGGTATGTCCTTCGACTGGAACCGGCCGGTCGCCGACGTGATCGGGGACCGGTTGGTGCTCAGCCTGGTGGTCTCCATCGCCGCGATCATCTTCACGTGGGCTGTCGCGCTGCCGATCGGTGTGTACTCCGCCGTCCGGCGCTACTCCGTCGGTGACTACACGCTGACGTTCCTCGGCTTCCTCGGCCTCGCGGTCCCGAACTTCCTGCTGGCGCTCGTTCTCATGTACATCGGGTTCGCCGTGTTCGGCACCGACGTCGGCGGCCTGTTCTCCCCACCGTACGAGAACGCCGGGTGGAGCCTCGGCAAGGCGTGGGACCTGTTGAAACACCTGGTGATCCCGGCGATCGTGCTCGGCACGGCGGGTACCGCGCAGCTGATCCGCATCATGCGGGCCAACCTGCTCGACGAGCTCAAGAAGCCGTACGTGATCACGGCGCGGGCCAAGGGGCTGCCCGAGCGGCGGGTCGTCGCCAAGTACCCGGTGCGGGTCGCGCTCAACCCGTTCGCCAGCTCGCTCGGTTTCCTCTTCCCGCAGGTGGTCTCCGGCTCCATCGTGGTGTCGATCGTGCTCAGCCTGCCGACCGTCGGGCCACTGCTGTTGCGGGCACTCCAGGCCCAGGACATGTTCCTGGCCGGTGCGATCGTGTTGCTGCTGGGTGTGATGACCGTGATCGGCACGCTGGTCTCCGACCTCGTGCTCATGTGGTTGGACCCGAGGATTCGCCATGCCAGCTAAGGCCGTCATCGACAAGTTGCCCGTCATCGACGAGGAGGAGCGGATCTCCGTCGCGAGCCAGCGCCAGCTGATCTGGTGGCGGTTCCGCAAGCACAAGCTCGCCATGGCCGGTGCCGCGATCGTGCTGTTCTTCTACTTCGTCGCGCTCTTCGGGGACTTCCTGTCCACTTCGGACCCCCAGGCGTCCGAGGGACAGCGGTCGCTGATGCCCCCGCAGGCCGTGCACCTGTTCCAGGACGGTTCGTTCGCGCCGCACGTCGACGCCGTGGTCGGGCAGCGCGATCCGATCACGCTGCAGCGGTCCTACGCGGTCGACCCCACCAAGCGGATCCCGGTCCGGCTCTTCGCGCACGGCTACGAGTACAAGTTCCTCGGCCTGTTCAGCACCGACATCCACCTGATCGGCACGGAGGGCACACCGGCCGAGCAGTCGCTGTTCCTGCTCGGCACCGACCAGCAGGGCCGCGACATCTACTCCCGGTTGGTCCTCGCCACGCGCACCTCGATGCTGATCGGCCTGACCGGGGTCGCCCTGAGCATCGTGTTCGGGGTGGTGCTCGGCGGGATCTCCGGCTACTACGGCGGCGTGGTCGACACCGTCATCCAGCGCGTCATCGAGGTGCTGCGGTCCATCCCGGTCATCCCGCTGTGGATGGGGCTGGCGGCGGCGATGCCGAAGGACTGGAGCGTCACCCAGGTCTACCTCGCGCTCACGGTCATCCTGTCGGTGATCGGCTGGACCGAGCTCGGCCGGGTGGTCCGCGGGCGGATGATGCAGATCCGCCGCGAGGACTTCGTGACCGCGGCGGAGCTGGTGGGCAGCCGTCCTCGTCGCGTGATCTTCGTGCACATGGTGCCGCTGTTCGCGAGTCACATCATCGCCGCGACGACGCTGGCGCTGCCGGGGATCATCATCTTCGAGACCTCGCTCTCGTTCCTCGGACTGGGCATGCGCCCGCCGGCGATCTCCTGGGGCGTGATGCTCCAACAGGCCCAGAACGTCCAGGCAGTCGCGCTCTCACCGTGGATGCTGGTTCCGGTCGTCCCGGTGATCGTGGTGATCCTCGCGTTCAACTTCCTCGGTGACGGTCTACGAGATGCGGCGGATCCCTATGAGCTCTAGCCAGTTACCCGAGTCGGTGACCATCGACCCCACTCGGGACGACACGACACTGCTGTCGGTGCGCAACCTGAAGACGCACTTCTTCGCCGACGAGGGCATCACCCGTGCCGTCGACGGCGTGAGCTTCGACGTCTCGGCCGGCCGGACACTCGGGGTGGTCGGCGAGAGCGGCTGCGGCAAGAGCATCACGGCCCGCTCGCTGCTCGGCATCGTCTCGCCGCCGGGCCGGATCATCGAGGGCGAGATCCTGCTGCGGCGCGACGACTCCGAGGGCGGCTGGGTGGACCTTGCCAAGCTGCCTCCCGACGGGCCGGAGATCCGGCGGGTCCGCGGCGGCGACATCGGGCTGGTGTTCCAGGAGCCGATGAGCTCGTTCAGCCCGGTGCACACCGTCGGCGACCAGATCGTCGAGGCCGTCCGGCTGCACAGCGAGCTGTCCGGCCAGCAGGCCGAGGAGCGGGCCGTCGAGCTGTTCAGGATGGTCGGCATCCCGCGCGCGGAAGGGGTGCTGAAGGAGTACTCCTGGCAGCTGTCCGGCGGCCTGCGCCAGCGCGCGATGATCGCCATGGCCCTGGCCGGCGGCCCGAGGCTGCTGATCGCCGACGAGCCGACGACCGCGCTCGACGTCACCACCCAGGCGCAGATCCTGCAGCTGATCCGCGACCTCAAGCGCGACACCGACATGGCGGTCATGCTGATCACCCACGACCTCGGCGTCATCGCGGAGATGGCCGACGAGGTGCTGGTGGTCTACCTGGGCCGGGTGGTCGAGCGCGGCCCGGTCGAGGAGATCTTCAACGCGCCGCGACACCCCTACACCCGGGCGTTGCTCGACTCGATCCCGAGCATGCAGTCCGTGGCTCGCAAGAGGTTGCCGAGCATCAGCGGCTCGGTGCCGCACCCGTTCAACCGGCCGTCCGGCTGCGCGTTCCACCCGAGGTGCCGGTACGCGATCGCCGAGCTGTGCGACAGCGTGGAACCGGCCACCAACCGGCCCGACCCGCACCACGAGGTGACCTGCCACCTGCACGACGACAAGGTCGCCAAGGGGAACCGGATCGACCTGCCGCTGCTGGCGCCGCGGTTCGCCGAGGCGGCGGACGAGATCGGCTGCCGGACGGCGCCGGTGAACGAGGACGACCCGGTCCTGCTCGAGGTGCGGCGGCTGACCAAGTTCTTCCCGATCCGCTCCAAGCTGTTCGGCCGGGTGCGGGCCAAGGTGCGTGCGGTGGACGAGGTCTCGTTCGACCTGCGGGAGGGGGAGACCCTGTCACTGGTCGGCGAGAGCGGATCCGGCAAGACCACGGCCGCCCGGGCCATCCTGCGCGCGCTCGACCCCGACTCCGGAGAGATCCTGTTCCACCGCATCGGCGGCGAGGTCGTGGACCTGGCGGCGCTGTCCCGCCACCAGGTGCGCCCG
This sequence comes from Actinophytocola sp., assembly GCF_045807065.1. Lineage (GTDB taxonomy): Bacteria > Actinomycetota > Actinomycetes > Mycobacteriales > Pseudonocardiaceae > Actinophytocola. Next base: position 18,871 of record NZ_JBJMIE010000326.1, read on the forward strand.
CTGCGCCCCGAGCTGCAGATGATCTTCCAGGACCCGTACTCGTCGCTGAACCCGCGGATGACCGTGCTCGACATCGTCGGCGAGCCGTTGAAGGTCAACGGCATCGGCACCAGGCAGGACCGCGTCGACCAGGTCGTGGAGCTGCTCAAGCTGGTCGGGTTGCGCCCGGAGTACCTGCGCAGGTTCCCGCACGCCTTCAGCGGCGGCCAGCGGCAGCGCATCGGCATCGCCAGGGCACTGGCGCTCAACCCGCGGCTCGTGGTGGCCGACGAGCCGGTCTCGGCGCTGGACGTCTCCGTGCAGGCCCAGATCCTCAACCTGCTGATCGAGCTGCAGGACCGGCTCGGCCTGACCTACCTGTTTGTCTCGCACGACCTCAGCGTCGTCAAGCACATCAGCGACCGGATCGCCGTCATGTACGTCGGCCAGGTCGTCGAGCTGGGCACCCGCGACGAGGTCCTGTTCACCCCACGACACCCCTACACGGCGACCCTGCTGGCCGCGGTGCCCCGTCCCGACCCGACGACCCGACTCACGTTCACCCCGCCGCGCGGCGAGATCGCCGACCCCACGAGCCCGCCGAGCGGCTGCTACTTCCACCCGCGCTGCCCGTTCGCGATCGACAGGTGCCGGACGGAGCGCCCGGCGTGGCAGGAGATCACCCCGTCCCGCCGGGTCCGCTGCCACCGCGCCGAGGAACTGGAGCTCCCCGGCATCGCGGTGTGAGCCACCTCGGCCACCGGCACGCGCCAGGAAGGAGAAGACCCCGGGCGGTGGGTACCCGCCCGGGGTCTTCGCACGTGCCGGCCGCTCAGGCGTCCGGCACGTCACTCACCTTGCGGCGGCGCCGGCCGGCCGGGATGGAGATGGCCAACGCACTGAGCGCGAAGCCCAGGGCCAGCAGCGCGATGGCCATCGCCGTCCACCAGGCGGCCTGCGACGGCGGTGCGGGCGAGCTGCTCACGACGATCGCCGTGCCGTCGCCCTCCGCTGCCGAGGCGGCGGTGAGGGCCAGCACTGGAGCCGGGTGCGCCGGCTCCGGTTCACCCTTGACGGGCTCGTCGATCCACCGCTGCACCTGGCCGTCGTCGTAGGTCTGGACGACCTTGAAGACGATCCGGTCGATCCTGGGCAGCATGCCCGCCGCGATCCGGAACACCTCGTACTCGCCCGGCTTGATGCCCGGACCGGTGGCACGCCACTCGACCTCACGGACCACCTCGGACGCCTCGTCCCCGTGGGCGGCCGCCACCGGACTGGCTGGCGCCGTCGTGGTGACGTGGTAGGTCCACCCCGCGAGGGGGAGGACCGCCACCTCGGCGATCGGGGCGTCCGCCGGGAACGCCACCCGTACCGACACCGTGCTCGCGGTGTCGGTCTCCGTGGGCACCCGGAACCCGATCTCCGCGGAACCGCCCTGCACCGCCTCGTCCGCCTGGACGATCACGTGTGCGCTGGCGACCGAGCCGCCGCCCGCGACGAGCGCCACCGCGGCGGTCAGGACGACGCCGAACCGGGCGAGAAACCGAGACATTCGCGATTCTTCCTTTCCAGTTACTGGAGAGCGGCCAGTCCCGAGGACCCGGCGGGGAGCACCCGGAAGATGCCCCACATCCCGGCCTCGGCGAACTGCTGGCGCAGGTCGCCGTACAGGTAGTCGCCGGTGGCACGCGTGGTACCACCCGCACCGCCGACCAGCTCGATCTCGGCCGTCTCGCCCGCGGCGAAGGACCGCGCCTGCAACAGCTGCGACCGCCGGTCGCTGCCGCCGTTCCACATGTTCGGTTCCTGCGGGAAGACGTGCCCGCCGACGCTGAACACGTGGAACTGGTCGGAGGCCCCAATGGACAACCGCATCACCACGGGGTCGCCGGCGATCGCCCGGAACACCGGTGTCGCCGGATCACCGAAGCGCGTCGAGCTGAACGCGAACTCCCATGCGGGATCCGGGTTCGGCGGCGACGTGGTCAACCCCAACCGCGTCGTGAGCGGCGCGCTCGAGTAGTTGACCTGGTTGTACACCGGCGCGTTCGCGACCTGCTGGTTGAACAGCGGGAACTGGCTGTTCACCCCGGCACCCGCGATCACGTCCTGGTACTGGTTGATGCTCTGCGAGAAGTGCTGGTCGTTCGACCCCATGCTGACCGAGAACTCGCGGAAGTTCCCGCTCGGCGCACGGATGATGGCCTGGTTGCTGGTCCTCGTGGCACCGAGCTGCGCCCCGGAGGCGCTGTCGAACCACGTGGAGCCCGCCGGCTCGACGATCACCTGGCCGTAGGCGCCGTGCCGCATGGCCGCCGGGCTGCCGAGGTCCTGGAAGACCGACGTGCCGAGCACCTTGTCGGCCGCGAACCGGTAGGTGAACGTCTGCCCCGCGGCCACCGTCGTGTCGGGGTTGAGCCCGACCGCGCTGCCCGCCGAGGTCTGCGGGTTGTACAACAGCTTCCCCAGATCGAACCCGGCTCTGGTGCCGCCGTACTGCGTGCCGGCGTCGATCTGGTTGTGCAGTGTCACCTGTAGACAGTCACCCTGGTTCGCGCGCAGCACCAACGGTTCCGGCCGTTTCGTGCCGGCCCTGATGGCCGCCATGTCCGAGGTCAACGAGTAGATGATGCCGTTGGTGTCGGCCTGGGGGGCCGTCGGCAGCGTCTGGTTGAACACCGACACGTCGTAGCCGCGCACCGGGGCGCCCGTCGCGCACGGGGTCGCCGACGACGAGACCACGCTGCTCGACGTCGCCGCCGGGTTCGGCCCAGGTGATGCCTGGGTGTTCCCCGTCGCCGGTGTCAGGAGCGGGAACCCCGCGCCGCTCGGCGGAGCGGTCCGGTCCGGCAGCGGACGCAGATCCGACCTCAGGTGGTCGTGCACCCGGAAGATGCCCCAACCGCCCGACTCGAACGCGAAGTTGCGGGTGCTGTAGTACAGGTAGTCACCCGGCAGGTGCTGCGGACCACCCGCGCCGCCGTCCAACACGTAGTCGAAGCGCTCCGAGATACCGGTCGTCGCGGCGTCGACGAGCTCGCCGTCGCCGTTGAACCGCTCCCTGGCGAACCGGTGTCCCTGTATGCGCAGTGCTTCGACCCGGTCGCTCAGGCCGATCGTGCGGATCACCACCGGGTCTCCGGCGTACGCCCGCAGCAGCGGTGTGCTCGGGTCGCCGTACTTGACCGAGGAGAACACGTACGGATCCACCGCGGTCACCGTCGCCACGACGGTGTTGGCCGCGGAGGGGTCGTTGACCCGGCTCGTCGCGTTGCGGCAGACGATGCCGCCGTTGAACTCCTGTCTCTGTTGTGTGTTCGTCCCCGGCGGTGTTCGTTCGCCGATGGGCGCGGCTCTCAGGTTGATCGAGCTTTCCTCACACTCCTGACCCGCGTTGCGATCGATCCTTCCCACGACGGCCGGATCCGCGGTCAGCTCTGGTCTACCGCGGCGACCGTTGGAGAGGAAGATCATGAACTCCCGGAACGAGCTGCGGACACCTCCCCCGACGGGGCTGGTGGTGTGGATGTCGACGATCGTGCCGCTGCGGACCTCGGCACCGGTCTGCGGGTTGTGGTAGGTCGAGCCGCGCGGCTCGATGATGTGGGCGCCGAACAGACCGTGTGCCCAGGACTGGAGCCCGTCCACGTGGTCGTGCCAGAACACCGTCCCACTGTCCACATCGGAGTACCAACGGTACTGGGTGAACTCGACCGACAGCGGGTCACCGGCGGCGTGCGCCGAGGACAGTGCGCGGTCGAAGGTCAGCGTGTTCCCGTTGACCGCCGTGATCTTCCTGATCTCGATGTTGGCCTTCCCACTGCCCACGGCGATGTAGATGCCGGCCCGCAGGTTGGTCACACTGGACAGTGTGGCCGTGGTGGCACCGGCCGCCGCGGCCGCGGTGAGCGTGTGCGGCTCTATCGAGTTGGTGTACACCGACTGCTCGTAGGAGAAGCCGGTGATCACGCCGTCGGAGCTCTGCGGGTCGAACTGCACGAAGTGCGTGTGCATGTTCACCTTCGCCTGCTGCTCCGGGTTCATCTCGTTCGTCAGCGTGATCGCGACGCAGTCACCGACGTTCGACCGGATCGCCAGCGGATCGGGGGCCTTCGCCCCACTCCGCGCGTCGGCGAGCACCTTGTCCTTGTCCTCGTTGAGTACGTAGACCTGGCCCTTCTCGTCCCGCTCGCGGATCGTTTCCTGCACCGGCACGCTGATCGCGGTGATGTTGTACGTCCGCACCGGCGCGTTCTGCGGGCAGATGCCGTCCGGCCGGGTCGACGAGCCGGTCTCACCGAGGTACGCGGCCCCGGTGTGACCGTTGCCGGAGAACGGCGGCCGCATGCCGAGATGCGGTCGGAACATCGGCCAGGCCGGTCGGCCGTTGGTGGGGTTGAACATGATCGGGTTTCGTTGCCCCGGTGTCGGCGACTGGTAGTCCGGCCAGACCTGGGTGGTCTCGGGTTCACCGTTGTACAGCGGTGAGGCCGCCGTGCCCGCCTTCTGCCAGTCCCACACCGTGGCGTCGTTGTTGTTCAGCCGCACGCCCTGCGGCGGAATCTCCCGCTCGACGAGGTCGGACAGCAGCACCTGGCTGCTGGTCGGGGTACCCGACCCGATCACGGTCCTGCCCTCGACGGTCTTGCCGATCAGGCCCTGCGAGGTCACCGCGGTCGGCGGTGCGTTCCTGCCGGGGATCACGGCGAGATCGGGCTGTTTGGTGTCGAACACCCGCCAGAGGGACCACATGCCCGCGACGTAGTGGTGGGCGATGTGGCAGTGCCACAGGAAGTCACCCGCCGCCTGCTGGCAGCCACCGGCGCCGCACTCGATCCTGTTGTTGTAGCTCTCGCCCGGACCGAGGGTCTGGGAGTCGAGCATGATCGACGAGGCGTCGTTGGTCGGGGTCTTCTGCAACCCACCGGTGGAGTTGTCCGTCACCGCGTTGGGGTTCTGCGGCCAACGGTCGCCGCCGCCGTGCAGGTGGTGCACGTGCAGCGTCTCGCCGCCGGCGTGCGCGATCCGGATCATCGTCGGCTCACCGAGGTACGACCGCGGCATCGGGGTCGCCGGGTCGCCGTTCTGGTACGAGCCGTAGGCGAGCGACTCGGCGTCGTCCGAGGTCGCGTCCGTCTGGAAGCCGCGGAGCCCTTGCAACTGGAGTCGCCGGTAGTGCGCCTCGCTGCGGTAGTTCAGCCCTCGGCTGTTCGGCCGGTAGGAGAGGGTGCCGTACCCACAGGCCGCGGACCCGCCCTCGTCCCGCATGCCGAACGGGTCACCGACCCCGAGCCCGTCGGTCTCGGCGACACAGCTGGCCGGTGTGCCGCTCTCCCGTGGCGGTCGGCGCACGTTGAACATCTCGTCGCCGATCTCGTGGTACATGATGACGAACTCGCGGAACGTCGCGCCGCTGCCGGGCTTGATGATCGCGGCGAAGCTGTTGAACTCCGGGTCGGTCGTGCGGTCCGCGCCGGTGTCCGGGTCCAGCCAGGTCGACCCGGCCGGCTCCGCCACGAGCGTGCCGAACAGGCCGTGCAGGGTCAGCTGGGTGGAGTCGCCACCGCTGCGGAACGTCTTGGCCCCCTCGCCCATGAGCGGGTCGAGGAAGTAGCGGTAGGTGTAGGTGGCGCCGGGCGGCACCATCACGTTGGTCGGGTTGTTGCCGACCGCCTGTCCACCGGCTCCCTGGGCCGCGTCGTAGGAGACGCCGGCGATGTCCATGGAGACCGACGGCACCCCACCGGGCTGGGTGATCAACGGAACCGCGGTGAAGCCGGGGCCGCCGCGTGGCGCCGCGGTCAGCTGGTTGGTCAGGTTGACCTGGACGCACTCACCCAGCCGGGCACGCATGACCAGCGGCTGGATCGGGTCCTGCCGCAGGCCGCTGGACACCTTCGCGCCGCTGCCGTCGGAGCCGACCGCGGCGTTGGCCTTGAGAGCCGCCTCCTGGGCCCGTACGTCGTCCAGCTTGTCGTTCAGCACGTACATGAACCCGAACGGGTCGTGGTCGCCGAACCGGTTGAGGGTGATGTCGACGTTGATGGCCGACACGTTGTAGGTGCGGGTCGCCACACCGCTGCTGCCGCACCCGCCGACGTGCGTGGTGGGGGCGTCGTCCTCCGCGGTGGCGGACGACGCGGTCAGCGACACCGGTACCAGGAAGACGCCGGCGACCAGCACCACGATCGCCGACACCACGGTCGAGACGTGGGTGGGGCCCCGGCGGACGGCTCGCAGCGGCGGGGCGAGCCGGTCGGCCCACCCCGTGACGACAGCCAGCGTCGCCAGGGCGGCGACGAGGACCACGGGTTGCGCCGCGACGGCGTTCTGCAGGCCGTGGTTGGCCAGGCCCGCCACGTCGAGGCCGGTCAACTCGTGCGCGGCGTGTGCTTCCCCACCCGCCACACCCGCCAGCTGGTGCAACGGCGTCAGCAGCGCGGCCAGCGGCGCGAACAGCGGCACGAAGTACAGCGACAGCAGTGCCGCCGTGCCGAGGGACGTCGCGGGTCGCCGGGCGGTCATGCCGATCAGGGACGCGGTCCGGCCGGCCAGCCACACGGCGGCCCCGGCCACGGGGACGGTCAGTATGGCGTCCAGCAGGACACCGAGGACCTGGTCGGTCTGCGCGGCGTCACCGGACAGCACCGCCGCGACGGAGCGCGACAGGGTGACCGCCACCGCGACGACCAACGCGAGAACCACGCCGCCCTCCTGTCCCGTGCGGGCGGAAAGCGGCGTGGTCGGATCGACGTCGTGTCTCCGTGGTCTGCGGCTTGCGGGTCTCCAGCCGCCAGAGGGAGGCACAACGTCCTCATGGACATTGTGGCGGGACGAGAACATGAATTCCCCTTTCCATCTGCCGAAGACGCAGGGGGTCGTCGGCAAAAACCGTGGTTGATGTACCGGGTGAATTTGTCAGGAACCATGCGAATGGGTCGGGCCGCTGCGCACGCCGTCCATCGGAATGGTGAGCCGGCTGGCCGTGCCCTCGTGTGTCCATTCGATATACGCCGGTGCGGCGGTCAACTCGGCGGGTTTGAGGTCGAAGAACAGTGTTCCCTGAACCGCGTTGTGCGGGGCGAGCCGGGGCAGGTCGCCGAACGTGTCCGAGTGCGGCGCCCGCCGCTTGCCGTCCGCGCCGGTGCGCAGTGCGAACTCCTCGTCGGGCCGCAACAGCCGGGTGTCGCCGCTGGTGTTGACCACCGTGACGGAGACGGAGAGCCGTTCGTCGCCGTTCTCGGGCATGCCGGGCATCATCGCCGGCGGCATCTGGTACCCCGTCGTGTCGTCGGCCATGTCGGTGTCCATCTCGGTCCAGCCCGCCTTGCTGACCTGAGCGGTCAGACTGTCCACAGTGGCTTGTACGCTCACGACGGCGGGGGCGGCCAACGACGTGGCGAGCCGGGCGACACCTACCGCCGCGACCGCGAATGCCGCCACCACGACGATCACGAGCCGCGCTCGTATCAGTGACATGTGAACCCATCTCTATATCCGGCAACAGGTAACCGGACGATTTGTGTTCGCCTAAGGTCACCTGTCCGAACAGGGGGTAACGTGAAGGACAGGCGATACATGGGTGTTAAATGGTGGAGCAGGGGTACTTTCACAATAGATCACTTGGGGATCAAGCGGGAGTGGCAGAATCTCCTAGGGATCGGCAACACCTAAGGAAATCTACCTAAGTACGGCGCGATCGGATTGGCACGTACATGAATCAAGACGTTGTTCGCGCACTACCGCGCGACCTCTATGTCGCAGCCGGCGCCAGGGCGGCCTCCATCCTCTGCAACGTGGTCGCCGTCACCGCCCTGCTGCTCGACTTCCACGACCGCGGCGCCGGCGCCTGGGCGGTCTCCGGCCTGCTCGCGGCGGGGGCGTTGCCGATCGTCCTGTTCGCCCCGGTGGTCGGGGTGATGGTGGACAGGTTCGACAGCCGTTCGTTGCTCGTGGTGAGCAGCCTGTGGCAGGCCGCCGCCTGCGCGCTGTTGGGCTTCGTCGACCAACCGCAGCTGGTGCTCGTGCTGGCGGCCCTGAACGCGTGCGGTACGGCGGTGACCAACCCGGTCTTCGTCGCGCTGATCAGCGTCATGGTGCCCAGTGGACAGCTGGCCTCCGCGAACAGCGTGCAGCAGGTCGCGGTCACCATCGCCACGATGGTGGGACCGGCGGTGGGCGGCATGATCACCGGTCTGACCGGCGGTGCCCGGGTCCCCCTGCTGCTCGACGCGGTGATCTTCGTCGTGATCGCCGGCATCAGCCAGCTGATCAGCACTCGCCGGCGCCCGACCCCGGACGAGCCGAAGCCGTTCGCGCGCGCGGGGATCATGATGGTGCTGACCGACCGCGCCCTCACCGCCGTGGTGGCGCTGGCGGTCATGCTTCCCCTGGTGGTGCACCTCATCTACGTGGCGCAGGTGTTCCTGGTCCGCGACACCTACGGCGCGAGCGACCTGGCGTTCGGCATGCTCCAGGCGACGCAGACGGTCGGTCTGCTGATCGGCGCGGTGCTGGCCAGCCAGCTGAACACGGTGCGCCGCATCATCCTCGGCACCCCGCTCGCGGCCGCGGTGATGTCCGTCTGCATCGCCATGGTCGGGCTGGTCCATTCCCTGCCCGCCACGTTCGCGCTGTACGTCCTGGCGGGCGTCTGCATGAGCATGGTGTCCGTGACGATGGGCACCCTGTTGCTGATGCGCATTCCGGAGGCCGCCATGGGCCGGGTGATGGCCAGCGTCACCGGGATCCACCGGACCGCCGGGCTGGTCGCGTACGGCGTCGGCGGGCTGGTCGTGGGGCTGTTGCGCCCCGAATCGGTGTACCTGCTGTCCGGCACCGCCGCACTGGCCATCGTGTTCGTGCTGCTGCCGGCGTTCCGGCGGGCGTGGTCGCGGGCCTGACGCCTGGCTACGACCGCGGGACGAAGAACTCCCGGCAGAAGGTGTTGGCGGCGCCCTCGCCCTCGCGCCGGAAGAACCCGGCGATGATGACGATGTTCTTGCCGGTGTTGCCGGCGAGTACGGCCTTGACAGAGCCCAGGTCGTACTCGGCGTGGAAGGCGGGGTCACCTGCCGCGTCCAGATAGGTGGTGACCTCGGTCTCGCCCCAGTCGTGTGGCTCGCGCGCGCCCA
>NZ_JBJMIE010000327.1:0-6130 GCF_045807065.1 Actinophytocola sp.
GAGCAGATCGACCCGGTCCAGCCCGAGGTGGACGCGGAGCGCCTCGACATCGTCGACCTGCCGGTCGCAGCGGTAGGTCGCGGGATCCGCCGGGGTGGCCGACTCGCCGGTGCCCCGCGGGTCGAGGCGGGCCAGCGGCGACACCCCACCCAGGTCAGCGAGGTAGGCCGAGGACTGCATGGGGCCACCGGGGACGCAGATCAGCGGCGCGCCCTCGCCGGTGCGGTGGTAGGCGAGCCGGGTCCCGTCGCCCGCGGTGAACGTCGCCACCGTCAGAAACCCAGCCGCCGAAGCTGTTTCGGGTCGCGCTGCCAGTCCTTGGCCACCTTGACGTGCAGGTGCAGGTACACCTTGCTGCCCAGCAGCGCCTCGATCTGGCGACGGGCCGTCGCGCCGACCGCGCGGAGGCGCTCTCCCTTGTGGCCCAGCACGATGCCCTTCTGGCTGTCGCGCTCCACGAACAGGTTCGCGTACACGTCGAGCATGTCGTCGCGGTTATCGCGGGCCAGGATCTCCTCGACGGTCACGGCGATCGAGTGCGGCAGCTCGTCGCGGACACCCTCCAGCGCGGCCTCGCGGATCAGCTCCGAGATGAGCGTGGCCTCCGGCTCGTCGGTCAGCTCGCCGTCCGGGTACAGCTGGGGGCCCTCGGGCAGCCGCGACACGAGGACGTCCGTGAGCGCGTCCACCTGGAAGCCGTCCACAGCGGACACGGGGATGAGGTCCGCGAACTCCATCACGTCCTGCAGCGCGACGAGCTGGTCGGCGATCTGGTTCTTCGTCGCGGTGTCCGTCTTGGTGACCACGCCGACGACCGGGGTGTGCCGGGAGAGCTTCACCAGCTCGGCGGCGATGTACTTGTCGCCGGGGCCGATCTTCTCGTTGGCCGGCACGCAGAACCCGATGACGTCCACTTCGGACCAGGTGGCACGTACCACGTCGTTGAGCCGCTGGCCGAGCAGCGTGCGCGGGCGGTGCAGGCCGGGGGTATCCACGATGATCAGCTGCGCGTCGGGCCGCTGGACGATGCCGCGGATCGCGTGCCGGGTGGTCTGCGGCTTGCTGGAGGTGATGGCCACCTTGCTGCCGACCAGCGTGTTGGTCAGCGTCGACTTGCCCGTGTTCGGCCGGCCGACGAAGCAGGCGAATCCGGAGCGGTAGGTGGTCACCGCGCCATTCTTGTCCTGGGTCAGCGCAGCTCACCCTTCGGGTCGGCCACCAGCAGCGGCGCGGACGGCGTCAGGTCGTCGACGATCCCGCGGTCGACCTCCAGCAGGTCCGTCACGACCGCGGCCGCCTCCAGGGTGTCCACGCCGCTCGACACGGCGGCGGCCACCGCGCCCTGCAACGCCGTGAGCTGCAGGGATGGCAGGTCGACCGTGGTGGCGACGTACGTGCGGCCCGTGTCGTCCCGCACGGCGGCGCCTTCCAGCGCGCCGGTGCGGGCCCGTGCCGACCTCGCCAGGGTGATGAGCTTCGCGTCCTCCGGGTCGAGGTCAGCCACTCTCGCTACCTTCCATCTCGGTTTCGGGACCACCCCGCACGATCACGGAGGTGATCCGCATGCGGCCGCGGCCGTCCTTGCCGCCCTCCGCACGCATGTTGAGCCCCGCGATCTCCGCCTCGGTGCCCGGCAGCGGGACCCGGCCGAGCCGTTGCGCCAGCAGGCCGCCGACCGTCTCGACGTCGGAGTCGTCCAGCTCGACGCCGAACAGCTCGCCCAGGTCCTCGACCGGCAGCCGGGAGCTGACCCGCACGGTGCCGTCCTCCAGGTGCTCGACGGGCGGGCGGTCGTCCGTGTCGGACTCGTCGGTGATCTCGCCGACTATCTCCTCGAGAATGTCCTCAATGGTGAGCAGGCCGGCGGTGCCGCCGTACTCGTCGACCGCGATCGCCATGTGGTTGCGGGAGAGCTGCATCTCCTTCAGGAGGTCGTCGAGGCGTTTGGAGTCCGGCACGAACGTCGCCTCGGACATCACCCCGGCCACCTCGCGCCGCTCGCCGCGCCCGTTCATCGGCCTGTCCATTGTGGCCTTGACCAGGTCCTTCAGGTTGACCACGCCGACGATCTCGTCGACGCTCTCGCCGATCACCGGCAGTCGCGTGTAGCCGGTGCGCAGCGACAGCGCGAGCGCTTGGCGCACGGACTTGGTCTGTTCGATCCAGACCATCTCCGTGCGCGGCACCATGACCTCGCGCGCGATCGTGCCGCGCAGCTCGAACACCGAGTGGATCATCTCGCGCTCGCCGGCGTCGACGACCCCGCTCTCCTGCGCCATGTCGACCAGCTCGCGCAGCTCGACCTCGGAGGAGAACGGGCCCTCGCGGAAGCCGCGGCCCGGGGTGATGGCGTTGCCGACGACGATCAGCAGCCGCGACAGCGGCCCGAGCACGGTCCCGAGCGCACGCACGACCCCGGCGGCGACCAGCCCGACGGAGTACGGGTGCTGCCGGCCGAGCGTGCGCGGACCGACGCCGACCAACACGTACGACACGACGATCATGCCGAGCGCGGCGACGAGCCCGGCGACCGCGTTCGAGCCGATGAGGCCCATGAACGCGAAGGTGACGAGCACGGTCGCGGCCAGCTCACAGCCCAACCGCAGCAGGAGCAGCAGGTTGATGTGCCTCGGCCGTTCGGACACGACCGCGAGCAGCTGCCGCGCGCCGGTGCGGCCGGTGCGGACGAGCCCTTCGACGCGTGCCCGCGAGACGGCCGAGATGGCGGCGTCCGCGCACGCGAAGAACCCGGCCGCGATGATTAGGAGAACCGCGATCACCAGTAGTCCCGCGGCGGAGCTGGCCACTGTCTACCCCCGGGGGACCTATTCCTCTTCTGGCTTGGGTTCGGGCTCGATCAAGCCGGCGGCGCCGAGCAGCTTGTCGTCCTCGCGGCGCTGCGCGGCACGACGCTGCGCGGCGACCCGCTCCGACCTGAAGTCGGCGAGGATCCGCTTCTGCAGTGTGAACATCTCGCGTTCCTCGGCCGGCTCCGCGTGGTCGTAGCCCAGCAGGTGCAGTACACCGTGGACGGTCAGCAGGTGCAGCTCGTCCATGAGCGAGTGGCCGGCCTTGCGGGCCTGGTCACGCGCGAAACGCGGGCACAGCACCAGGTCGCCGAGCAGCGTGGGCCCGGGATCCGGTGCGTCGGGCCGCCGCGCGGACTCCAGCTCGTCCATGGGGAACGCCATGACGTCCGTGGGACCCGGCAGGTCCAGGTACCGCTCGTGCAGGTCGGCCATCTCGTCGAGCCCGACGAGCAGCACGGACAGCTCGGCGAGGCGGCTGACCCGCATCCGGTCGAGGGCGAACCGGGCCGCCGCGACGATCGACGACTCGTCGACCGCCACGCCCGACTCGTTGGCGATCTCTATGCTCACGACCGCGCCTGCCCTCTCCTCGCGCGCTCCGAGTGGGCGGGCACTGGTCGTGGTGTCTGGTGATTCGTTCCGCAAGCTCCGCTCATCGGCTCAACGACCCCGCCGCGCCTGTCCCCGCGGGCCCGACCGGCGCGCGTCCTGCTCGTTCTGCTGGGTGGCGGTCCAGCGGTCGTAGGCGTCGACGATGTCGCCGACCAGCTTGTGCCGCACCACGTCGTTGCTGGACAGGGTGGAGAAGTGCACGTCGTCGACGCCGCCGAGGATGCCCTGCACGACCCGCAGCCCGCTCTGGGTGCCGCCCGGCAGGTCGACCTGCGTGATGTCGCCCGTCACGACGATCTTCGACCCGAACCCGAGGCGGGTGAGGAACATCTTCATCTGCTCCGGCGAGGTGTTCTGCGCCTCGTCGAGGATGATGAAGGCATCGTTCAGGGTGCGGCCACGCATGTAGGCCAGCGGCGCGACCTCGATCGTGCCGGCCTGCATCAGGCGGGGGATCGACTCGGGGTCGACCATGTCGTGCAGTGCGTCGTACAGGGGGCGCAGGTACGGGTCGATCTTCTCGTAGAGCGTGCCCGGCAGGAAGCCGAGCCGCTCCCCCGCCTCGACGGCCGGGCGGGTGAGGATGATGCGGCTGACCTGCTTGGCCTGCAGTGCCTGCACGGCCTTGGCCATGGCCAGATAGGTCTTACCGGTGCCGGCCGGGCCGATGCAGAACACGACCGTGTGCTGGTCGATCGCGTCGACGTAGCGCTTCTGGTTGAGCGTCTTCGGCCGGATCGTGCGCCCGCGGCGGGAGATGATATCGAGGCTGAGGACCTCGGCGGGCGACTCGGACCCGCCCGCGGACAGCATGGCCACGGTCCGCCGGACGGCGTCGGGCCCCAGCTGCTGGCCGCGGCTGGCCAGGGTGACCAGCTCGGCGAACACCCGGTCGGCGAACGCGACGTCACCCGGCTCGCCCGAGAGCGTGACCTCGTTACCCCGGACGTGGACGTCCGCGGTGAGGAGCTCCTCGGCGACCTTCAGGTTCTCGTCACGATGCCCGAGCAGGGCGAGAACCGCCTGGTCAGGGATGGTGAACCGGGACTGGGCCGGGTCGGCTGGGTTGAGGGCAGAAGTTGAGGTGGCGGCGTGGTCCGCGTTACCCCGTGCGGTACCGGTCAATGCTTTCGGTCCTGCCTTCTGCGCCTTGGAGCGCCGACTCGGTCTGACGTGTCGGGTTCGATGTTAGTCGTCCTGACCGACAGTGCGCATCGACGTTACCGGTGCTCAGGGCTCGGACGGCCGAACAGGCCCAACTGCTCCCCGCCGAGGACGTGCAGGTGCGCGTGGAAGACCGTGCGCCCGGCGTGCTCGCCGGTGTTGAGGACCATCCGGAACCCGGACTGGTCGATCCCCTCCTGCTTGGCCACCGCGGTGCCGGCGGTGATGACGTCCGCGAGGTCCTGCGGCGCCTTGGCGAGCGCCTCGGCGTCCTCGTAGTGGGTCCTGGGCACGACCAGCACGTGCACGTCGGCCTGCGGGCTGATGTCGCGGAAGGCGTAGGTGGTGTCGGTCTCGAGCACCGTGGTGGACGGGATGTCCCCCGCGATGATCTTGCAGAAGAGGCAGTCGCTTTCCGGCATGGGCAGAGGCTACTCGTCGAGATCCGGGATGTCCTGACCGTCGCGGTCCGCCCATTCGAGCAGTGGCGCCAGGTCGAACACGTTGTCATCGATCGTGGCATGCAGATCACCCAGTTCGGCGAACCGAGCGGGCACAGTGGCAATAGTGAACTCGCGAGGGTCGACGTCGGCGATCTCGTCCCATCGGATGGGTGTCGACACGCGAGCCTCGGGTACCCCGATCACCGAGTAGGCGGACCGGATCGTGTGGTCCCGCGCGTTCTGGTTGTAGTCGACGAAGACGCTGTCCGGGTCCCGGTCCTTCCGCCACCAGGTGAGGTCGACGAGCCCTTCGGCGCGCCGCTCGACCTCCCGTGCAAACGCGTGTGCGGCCCGGCGCACGTCCGAGAACCCGAAGTCGGGCCGGACGCGCACGTAGATGTGCAGGCCCTTGCCCCCGGAGGTCTTGGGGAAACCAACGGCCCCGAGGTCGTCCAGGACCTCCTGCACGACGAGCGCGACCTTCCGCACGGTGTCGAAGTTGGCCCCAGGCATGGGATCGAGGTCGATCCGCCACTCGTCGGGCTTCTCGGTGTCCGCCCGCCGGGAGTTCCACGGATGAAACTCGACACAGGACATCTGCACGGCCCAGATGACCGAACCCAGCTCTGTAACACAAAGTTCATCGGCATGCCGCCCGTACCGCGGAAAGTGCACCCGCACAGTCTCAACCCAGGGCGGCGCCCCACGGGGCAACCGCTTCTGGTGCACCTTCTCCCCGTCAACCCCGTCGGGAAACCGATGCATCATGCAAGGCCGCTCCCGCAAGGCATTGACGATCCCGTCCCCCACAGCGAGGTAGTACCGAGCAAGGTCGAGCTTGGTCTCCCCCCGAGCAGAGAAGTAAACCCGCTCAGGGTTGCTAACCCGAACAACCCGCTCCCCAACCTCAAGCTCAACCGAAGGCACACTCTTCCCAGCCACAACCAAAACGTACTGCCAACCCCCACCCCCCGCCCCATACACAAACTGGTCCCGAGGGCGCAGCTGCTGGTGCTGCCCAGGACCGGGCATGTCGCGCAGATGGAGCGGCCGGGAACGGTCACGCGGGCGGTGCTGGGCACCAGTGAGGATTCAACCCGC
>NZ_JBJMIE010000328.1:0-8643 GCF_045807065.1 Actinophytocola sp.
CAATCAAACCCTACAAGACAATAAACACATCTCGCGGGTGCTGCACAACTGGGCGGACGAGAAGGCCCTGCAGATCCTGCGGTGCGTGCGGGCGGCCATGGCGCCGGGGGCGCGGCTGGTGGTGTTCGAGCAGCTGGTGCCGGAGGAGGCCAGCGACCCGGACGCGGCGTCGGGAATGGTCGACCTGCTGATGCTGGTCCTGCTGGAAGGCCACGACCGGACCGAGGAGCACTACGGCAGACTGCTGAGCGCCGCCGGCTTCACCCTGACCACGGTCCACCACGGCACCGCCCCCACCGCCGACGGCGCCCTGGTGGCGGTGGCGACGTGATCACCCAGGTCTCCCTTCGTGCGCTGCTCTCGCGGGAGGGGCGGCGAGATCCCAACCCGTTCTACGCCGAGTTGCACCGGCAGGGGCCGGTGTGCGTGCTGGCGGACCCGGCCGAGAAGTTCGACGTGGTCGTGCACGGGTACGACGCGGTGCACGAGGCCCTGCGTGACCCGGCGCTGCACGTCATGACCGGCGACTACCCCGACCGCCGCGGCAGCAGCCGGTGGCGGGCCCACCCGGCACTGCGCGTCCTCGTCAACTCGATCTTCTTCACCGAGGGCCCCGACCACGGCCGGGTGCGCAGGCTGTTCGGCCAGGCGTTCAGCGCCCGCCGGGTCGCGGCCCTCGAACCCGCCGTCGAGCGGATCGTCGGCCGGCTCCTCGACCGGCTCGCGGAACGCGGTGCCGGGGGCGCACCGGTGGACCTGCTCGCCGAGTTCGCGCTGCCCGTGCCGAGCGACGTCGTCGGTGAGCTGCTCGGTGTGCCGGAGGAGGACCGCGACTGGTTCCCCCGGCGGGTGCGGGCCTTCGGCGCGATCCTCGACCTGGGCGCCGGGATCTGGCGGTACCAGCAGGCCGCGGACCTGGCCGCCGAGGAGCTGACCGGCTACTTCGCCGACCTGGTGGCCAAGCGCCGGGCCGAGCCGCGGGACGACCTGGTGAGCGTGGTCGCCGCCGCCCAGGACCCGCACGACGACGACCCGAACGACGACGACCCGAACGACGACGAGCTGGTCGCGAACCTGCTGACCATGTACAACGGCGGCTTCGTCACCACCACCCACCTCATCGGCAACGGGGTGCGGATCCTGCTGGACGACCCGGCCGAGAAGGCGCGGGTGCTCGCCGACCCGGTGCGTGCCGAGGGGTTCGTGCAGGAGGTGCTGCGGTACGAGCCGCCCACGCACTTCTCCATCCGCTGGGCCGCGGCCGACACCGAGGTCGCGGGTGTGGCCGTGCCGCGGGACAGCCGGGTGCTCGTGCTGCTCGGCGCCGCCAACCGCGACCCGCGCCGGTTCACCGACCCCGACACGTTCGACCCCGGCCGCGACGAGGGACAGCCCCTGTCGTTCGGCGCGGGGGTGCACTACTGCCTCGGCGCGGTGCTCAGCAAACTGGAGGGCAGGATCGCGCTGCCCATGCTGCTGCGGCGCTTCCCGGACCTGGCGCTGGCGGGCGACCCCGGTGAGCGCACCACGCTGATGCTGCGCGGGTACGAGTCCCTCCCGGTGACCGTGTCATGAGCAGAGCTTGCGGAGCGAACCACACCCGTTCAGGACGACACCCGACCCGCGGCTGGACGCACGGGTGGGACTTTCGTCCGAGTCCGACGCACGAGTGGGACTTTCGTGAGGGTCCAGGGAGCAGGATGGGCGGTTCGCTCGTTGCCATGTGGACAGCGTCGGGCGGGGCGGGCGAGGGCGCGTCATGAGCACGACGCTGGTGGACGTGGCCGCCTACCTCCCGGACCGGGTGGTGTCGGTCGAGGAGCTGGGGCCGACGCTCGGGCTCACCCCGACCCAGGTCCGGGTGCTGCGCCGGTTCAACGGGCTCGGCGAGGTGCGCCGGCAGCGACCGGGCGAGACGCTCGTCGACCTCCTCGAAGGGGCGGCGCGGGCACTGGAGCTGCGTGGCCGCGAGCACCTCGTGCGGTACGTGCTGCACGCGCGGGGCGTGCCCGTGGTGGCGCCCTACCCGGTCAACCCCGTGCACGAGCTGCGGGACCGGCTCGGCCTCGGCCGCGCGACGGCGTTCGCGGTGACGCACCACGCGTGCGCGTCCGCGCTGCTCGCCGTCGACCTCGCCGGGCGGCTGCTCGCGGCCGACCGCGACCCCCGCGCGCTCGCGCTGGTGGTGGCGGGGGAGCAGGTGTTCACCCAGGACGGGCGGCTCACCCCCGACCACCGCGTGTTCGGCGAGGGCGCGGGTGCCTGCCTGGTGTCCGCCGGCGGTCCCGGTGACGTGCTGCTGTCCTACGTGGCCGACCAGCGCGGCGACCTCGACCACTGGGGCGCCAACGGGCCCGGCGCCATGGAGCGGTTCGCGCGGGAGTACACCGAGCTGCTGAGCGACGTGCTCCTCGCCGCCGTCAAGCAGGCCGACCTCGCCCTCGACGACCTCGCGCTCGTGCTGCCGCACAACGTGAACGTCGTGTCGTGGCGGCGGGTGTGCCGGCGCATCGGGCTGCCGGTGGAGCGGGTGCTGCTCGACACCGTGCCGGTGGTGGGCCACACGCCGTCGGCGGACACGTTCATCAACCACGCGTGGGCGGTCGCGCGCGGCCGCCTCGCCCCGGGCGACCGGTACCTGACCGCGGGTGCCGGGCTGGGCGCGGTCTTCTCGGCGATGGTCTTCGAACACCGGAGGAGTGACCCCATGGCGACGACGGAGGCCACGGATTTCCGCACGCGGGTCGTCAGCACCCTGAGTGTCCTGTTGGGACGGTTGCTGGGCCGGGAGCTGCCCGGCCTGTCCGAGGGGACCAGGCTGTTCGACGAGCTGGGGCTCAGCTCGTCGAAGACCCTGGAACTGCTGCTGACCCTCGAGGACGAGCTGGACCTGCAGGTCGACGTCGAGGACATCGACCGCCGCGACCTCGCCACGCTCGGTTCGCTCGCCGACTTCGTCGTCGCACACGTGGACGGTCCGTGATGCCCAAGGGGCTGACGCTGCGGCGCGTGGTGCACCGCGAGCACCACGCCGCCTCCGCACTGGCCACGCACCCGACGCTGCGGCCCTTCGTCACCGACCTCGCCGCCACGCGCGGCCTTCCCGTCGACGAGGACGTGCTCGGCACCGGCGAGGCGTACGCGGAGTTGGCGGCGCCGGTGGTCGAGGCGGTCACCTCGGCGGACGAGCCGGTCGACCTGCTGGTGCTGGCCTACGGCGTGCCCGACGTGCAACCGGGCCGCAACACCGCGCTGCACCTGGCCGCGCGATGTCCCGGTCACCCGCTCGCGTTCGCGATCTGCGACCAGGGACCCACCGCCGCGTTCACCGCGCTGCGGCTGATCGCGGACTACGCCGCCACCCGGTCGCTGCTGGTGGTGGCCGAGCAGTCCGCGGTGCCCTACCCGCTCACCGC
Organism: Actinophytocola sp.; assembly: GCF_045807065.1. Classification (GTDB taxonomy): domain Bacteria; phylum Actinomycetota; class Actinomycetes; order Mycobacteriales; family Pseudonocardiaceae; genus Actinophytocola. Next base: position 3,417 of record NZ_JBJMIE010000328.1, read on the forward strand.
GCCGGCACCCGTGCCGGACCGGCACTCGGCGGTGGCGCTGCTGCTGGAGAGCGGCCCGTCCCCGGTCGAGGTCCGCACGCACACGGCGCTGCCGCCCGAGGCGGTCGGCGCGGTGCTCGCCGGGGACGTCGCCGAGCTGACCGGCGCGCACGACGACGTGACGCTCGTGCTCGGGTCCGGGGTGGACGCACCGGCCGCCCCCGACGTGCTCCGGGCCGAGCCCGGCCTGCCCTACACCGGGTTGTGGGCCCGGCTGGCCGACGTCGAGCCGGGTCGGCTGTCGGTGTTCGCCGACTTCGACCCAGCGCTCGGTTACCTGTGCGTGGCCGCGACCGCGGCCATCCCGATCTGAGTACGGAAGGAGGTGGACGCACATGAAGGTCGCAGACAAGCCGATGGTGGAGGACAAGCCGGTCGCGGACAAGCCAGTCGCGGACAAGCCCTGAGCTTGACGGCGTAGGTGTGCGGGGACGCGTCAACCGTCCCCGCACACCTCGACATCATGCGCCGGATGCCCGGCGCGTGCAGGAAAGGGGTCGCCCCATGCGCCTACCCGGTCTCGACGTGCCGAGGGAAAGCCGGCTGCTGGTGTTCATCGGTCTCGTCGACGCCATCGGCACCGGCCTGTACATCGCGGGCTTCGCGGTGTTCTTCACCCGCAGCGCCGGGCTCTCGGCCACGGAGGTCGGCGTCGGGCTGACCGTCGGGAACGCCTGCGGGCTGGTCGCGCTGACGCCCATCGGCATGCTGGCGGACCGGATCGGTCCGCGGGCGGCGTCGATCCTGCTGCACCTCTGGCGCGCCGCCGGGTTCGCCGCGTTCGCGTTCGTCGGCGACTTCGTGGGCTTCCTGGTGGTGTCCTGCGTCGTCGGCATCCCGACCAGGGCCATCGACCCGGTCAGCCAGATGTACGTCGACCGGCACATCGGCGAGGACCTGCGCGTGCGGGTGATGTCGGTGATGCGGGTCGTCTACAACATCGGGTTCTCCGTCGGCGGGCTGCTCACCACGGTGATCCTCGTCGTCGGCACCCGCCCGGCCTTCCTGGTGATCGTGCTCGGCAACGCGGCCACGTTCCTGCTCGCCGGCATCCTGCTCGCGCGCGTGCCGCTCCTGGCCGACGACCCACCGGACCGCAGGACCGCCCGGGGGTGGCCGCGGTCGCTGCGGCAGGGCCGGTACCTGGTCGTCACCGGGCTCAACGCCGTGCTGGTGCTGAACACCACCGTCCTGACGCTCGGCATCCCGCTGTGGATCGCGACGCGGACGGACGCGCCCCCGGCGGTCGTCGGACCGCTGATGGTGCTGAACACCGTGCTCGTCGTGCTCCTGCAGGTCCGGCTCAGCCGCGGCACCGACACGAGGGAGGGCGGGGTCCGGGCGCTGCGCCGGGCGGCGCTCGCGTTCGCGGGCTGCGTGCTCGTGCTGGCCCTGTCCGGCCTGGTGAACTCGGTCGGCGCGGTGATCGCGGCGGTGGTCGCGACCGTGCTGCTGACGTTCGGCGAGCTGTGGCACTTCGCCGGCCGGCTGTCGGTGTCCTACGCCCTCGCGCCCCGCGAGCGGCAGGGCGAGTACCTGTCGGTGTTCTGGCTCGGCTCGGCCGCCGCGCTGATGGTCGGCCCGGTGCTGATCACCGTCGGAGTCGTCGACCGGGGCGCGTTCGGGTGGCTCGGGCTCGCCGCCGTCTTCGTCGCGACCGGCCTCGCCATCGGGCCCGCCGTCGCCGCGGCCGCGCGCCAGCTGGCGGCCGAACAACCCGAAGCTGAGGTGGTGCGCGGTGCGGCCTGACGACGTCCCGCGGGGTGAGGTCGTCGACCGGGTCCTGGTCCCGTTCGCGGGCACCGGTTCCGGCGAGGCCGAGCTGACGTTCGGCCAGCTCGGCCTCTGGCAGTCGATGCGGGAGGACATGTCCCGGACGGTCGACTACGTCGCCGAGGCGCCACCCGGCACGACCGTCGACGCGGTCGCCGACGTGCTCGGCTTCCTGGTGGGCCGGCACCAGTCGCTGCGCACCACCCTGGTCCCGCGTGCGGACGGGCGCCCGCCGCGCCAGCGGGTGGCCGCGAGCGGGGAGGTCCCGCTCCTCGTGGTGGCCGCCGGAGACGACGACCCGGCCGAGGTCGCGGCGGCGCTCTCGACGCACTGGCAGCTCGTCCCGTTCGCCTACGAGACGGAGTGGCCGGTGCGGTTGGGCGCGGTCGTGGCCGACGGCGCCGTCACCCACGTGGTCACCGTCATCCTGCACACCTCCATCGACGCGTTCGGGTTCGCCGCGCTGGTCGCCGACCTCGGCGCCCGCGACCCGGCGACCGGTGCGCCCGCGGGCCCGGTCACGGGACTCCCGCCGCTCGCGCAGGCGGCGTGGGAGGCGACCCCGGCGGGACGCCGGCAGAACGAGCGCTCGCTGCGGCACCTGGAGCGGGTGCTCCGGACCGCGCCCGCCGGCCTGTTCGGCGCGCCGCGCTATCCCGGCGAGCCGCGCTACGACCTGCTGCGCTACCGGTCCCGGGCGCTGCGCCTCGCCCTCCACGCGGTCGCCGCGCGGGAGCGGGTCGACGACTCGCCCGCGCTGCTCACCGCGTTCCTCGTCGCCGCCGCGCGTGTCACCGGCGTCAACCCGCTGCTCACGCTCGTGCTGGTGAGCAACAGGTTCCGGCCCGGATACGCCGACTCCGTGAGTGCCCTGATCAAGGTCACGCCGTTCCTGCTCGACGTCGCGGGCCTGACCGTCGGCGAGACGGTCCGCCGGGCCGCGGGCAAGGCGCTGAACGCGTACAAGTGCGCCTACTACGACGCCTACGAGCAGGACGAGGTCATCGCACGCGTGGCAGCCGAGCGGGGCGTCGAGTTCGACCTGTCCTGCTACTACAACGACCGCAGGCAGCGCGACCGGGTGCACGCCGGCGTCCCGGCGCCGACGGCGAACGAGATCCGCGCCGCACTCGCGGACAGCGAGCTGTCGTGGCGGCCGGAGGTCAACATCCCCAGGGCGAAGCTCCACCTGTGCATCGACGATCCCCCCGGCGCCGTCGAACTCGTGCTCTCCGCCGACCGGCGGTACTTCTCTCGGGACGACATGACGGCGCTCGCTCGGGCGATCGAGGAGGTCGCCGTGCAGGCCGCGATCGAACCGGACACCCGGACCGGCGTCGGCACACCTATCGCGGAGGCCGTGCGATGACAGTGTCCACAGCATCGGTGTCCACAGTGGACTCGACGGTGAGGCTGTACCGGACGGTGCGGTTGATCCGGCGGTTCGAGGAGCGGGCCATCGAGCTGGTGCGCTCCGGCGACATCGTCGGCGGCATCCACCCCTACCTCGGGCAGGAGGCGGTCGCCGCCGGAGTCTGTGCCGCGCTCGGTCCGGACGACCTCGTCACCGGCACCCACCGCGGCCACGGCCACGTGCTCGCGAAGGGCGCGGACCCGGCGCGGATGATGGCCGAGCTGACCGGCCGGGTCACCGGGCTCAACAAGGGCCGGGGCGGGTCCATGCACGCGGCCGACTTCGGCGTCGGGATCCTCGGCGCCAACGCGATCGTCGGTGCGGCCGGCGCCATCGCGACCGGCGCGGCCTGGGCGCGGCGGCGGCTCGGCCGGCCGGTGGTCGCGGCGAGTTTCTTCGGCGACGGCGCGGTCAACGAGGGCATGCTGCTGGAGGCGTTCAACCTGGCCGCGCTGTGGCGGGTGCCGGTGGTGTTCGTGTGCGAGAACAACGGCTACGCGACCACCATGCGCGTCGAGGACGCCGTCGCGGGGAGCATCACCGGGCGCGCCGAGGCCTTCGGCATCCCCGCGTCGGTCGTGGACGGCCAGGACCCGGAGGCGGTCCTCGCCGCCGCGCGGGTCGCCGTGGCACGGGCCGGGGCGGGGGAGGGGCCGTCGTTCCTCGAGTGCCGCACCCAGCGGTTCGACGCCCACCACACGTTCGAGCACAAGGTGCGGCTGCGGTACCGGACCGACGAGGAGCTGGCGCACATCCGGGCCCGCGACCCCGTCGACATCCAGGGCGCACGACTGGCGGGCACCGTGCGCTCCGCTGTGGACGACGAGGTGGAGGCCGTGCTCGCGGCCGCGGTGGCGTTCGCGCTGGCGAGCCCGTTCCCGGACCCGCTCACGGCGCTGGACCACCTGTACGCGAGCGGGCTGACCCCGCGGCCGGGGAGTGATGTCTGATGCCGTGGCTGTCCTACCAGAAGGCGCTGAACCGGGCGCTCGCCGACGCGATGGCGGCCGACGACACGGTGTTCGTGCTCGGCGAGGACGTCCGCGTCGCCGCCTCGAACGTGACCGTGGGCCTGCACACGAGGTTCGGGTCGGATCGCGTCCTGGACACCCCGCTGTCCGAGCAGGGGTTCACGAGCTTCGCCACCGGCGCGGCACTCGCCGGCATGCGTCCGGTGATCGAGTTCCAGATCCCGGCCCTGCTGTTCCTGTCCTTCGAGCAGATCACCAACCACGCGCACAAGTTCTCGCTGATGACCGGCGGGCAGTGCGCCGTGCCGGTGACCTACGTGGTGCCGGGCTCGGGGTCCCGCACCGGCTGGGCCGGCCAGCACTCCGACCACCCCTACAGCCTGTTCGCGCACGTCGGCGTCAAGACCGTCGTACCCGCCACGCCGGTCGACGCCTACGGCCTGCTCCGGTCGGCCGTCGCCGACCCCGACCCGGTCGTGGTGTTCGCCCCGTCGGCCGCGCTCGGCGTCCGGGAGGACGTGGACTTCACGACGCTCGCGCCGGTGCCGCTCGGCGCCGGCCGCGTGCACCGGCACGGCAGCGACGTCACGGTCGTCGCGGTCGGCCACCTCGTGCACGACGCCATCGCGGTCGCCGACGACCTGGCCGACACGGTGTCGGTCGAGGTGTTCGACCCCAGGACGCTCTACCCGTTCGACTGGGCGGGCCTCACCGAGTCGGTGCGCAGGACCGGCCGCCTGGTCGTCATCGACGACAGCAACCGCACGTGCGGCATCGCCGGCGAGGTCATCGCGACGGTGTCGGAACGGGTGCGGCTCGCGGCCCCGCCGGTGCGGGTCACCCGGCCGGACGGCGCGGTGCTGCCGTTCTCCCTCGAACTGGACCGGGCCACCCAGCCGAGCAGGGCCCAGCTCACGGCCGCGATCAACCTCACGGTGAAGGAAAAGCACTGATGGCAGTCATCCCCGGGGCATGGGAACGGTTGAGCGACGACGCGCGGGCCGCGATGGTCGAGTGCGGGACCCGGACC
>NZ_JBJMIE010000329.1:0-19620 GCF_045807065.1 Actinophytocola sp.
GATCGCCAAGGGTGAGTTCGACGACGTGCCGGAGCAGGCGTTCTTCCTCTGCGGCGGTCTCGAGGACCTCGACCGCAACCGCAAGAAGCTGCAGGGCTGACCATGGCGGACATGCACGTGGAGCTGGTCGCGGTCGAGCGGCGGCTCTGGTCGGGCGAGGCGAACTTCGTCCTCGCCCGCACCACCGTCGGCGACATCGGCGTGCTGCCCGGCCACGAGCCGACGCTGGCGCAGATGGAGGAAGCCGGTGTGGTGCGGATCGACGCCACGGACGGTACGCAGCTGACGGTCGCGGTGCACGGCGGGTTCCTCTCGATCACGCCCGAGGGCGTGACGGTGCTGGCCGAGTTCGCGGAGCTGTCCGAGGAGATCGACGTCTCCCGGGCGCGCAAGGCGCTCGAGCGTGCCGACTCCGAGGATCCCGAGGGCGTCGCGGCGGCGAAACGGGCTCATGCGCGCCTCAGAGCCGCCGGCGAGGCCGAGTAGGAAGGGCTGGCTGCCGGCGATGGGGGAGACGGAGCTCGTCGCCGGCTTGCTGCTTGCCCTCTGTCTCCTGCTCGTGATCTGTCTGGTCGTACGACGAGTGCGGCTGATCCGGGGCGGCGGCGTGGACGTGAGTCTGCGCCGCCGCCCTGCTGTTTCGCGGGAGCCGGACAGCGGCTCGGGCTGGCAGTCGGGCGTGGGCCGCTACCGCGGCGACGACCTGGCCTGGTTCCGGCTCACCAGCCTCTGGCCCGGCCCCACGGTGGTGGTGGACCGGACGGTGCTGGAGATCGTGGACCGCCGGATCCCCACGGAGGCCGAGTCCGTCACGCTGCCCACCGCGGGCGTGGTGCTCCGGTGCCGGACGCCGGCGGGTGCGCTGGAGCTGGCGATGGCCCCTGGTGTGCTGACGGGCTTCCTCGCGTGGCTGGAGGCCACCCCACCGGGTCGCACGGGCTATCGCCAGGCGTCCTAGCCGGCCTGAGGACCACCTGGCTGCCACAGGACGTCGCCGCCGGGGTTCGCGACGCGGCCGAGGATGAACAGCAGGTCCGAGAGCCGGTTGAGATAGCGGGCCGTGAGCGGGTTCGTGTGCTCCACATCGACGGCCAGGAGCGCCCACACCGACCGCTCGGCACGCCGGGTCACGGTGCGTGCGACGTGCAGGTACGCCGCGCCGGGCGTACCGCCGGGCAGGATGAACGAGGCGAGCTTCGGCAGGTCCTCGTTGAACGCGTCGCACCAGCCCTCGAGCCGGGTGACGTAGTCGTCGGTGATCCGCAGCGGCGGGTACTTCGGGTCGGGCACCACCGGCGCACAGAAGTCGGCGCCGACGTCGAAGAGGTCGTTCTGCACCGCCCGCAGCACGTCCAGCAGTTCGTCGGCCAGCCCACCCATGGCGACGGCGACCCCGATGGCGGCATTGGCCTCGTCGACGTCCGCGTAGGCAGCCAGCCGAGGGTCCGTCTTGGACACCCGCTGCCCGTCCCCGAGTGCGGTGGTGCCGTCGTCGCCGACCCTGGTGTAAACGCGAGTGATGTGAACCGCCATGGCTCGCACCCTACCGGCGGGCCCGGACGAGCCCGTCCAGCAACTCCTCGACCTGCCTGGTCACGGCGGACGGCCCGCCCGGACTGAGCGTCACCCACACCGCGTCGCCACTGGGCCGGCGGGTGAACAGGTACCGGCCCCGCGGGTTGTCGTAGAAGCTGACGACGTGGTCCGCGCGCAGCCGCTCACCGTGCCGAGGGGTGTGCGCCGCCCCGATGTGCCCGAACCGAACGACCTGGCTGGTCACCGCCACGACCTTGCGGGCCTCGTCCTTCCCGAGCCCGGCGGACACCAGCGCGCGGCGCAGCGCGTCGGGGTCGCTCCCGGCCCGCGCGGCACACGCGTCCAACGTCTCGGCGGGCAGGGTGATCGACACCCCGGTGCCCGCCGGATGCGCCGGCAGCCGGGCGACCATCGCCCGCGCGAGCCCGGTGGCCGCCGTCAGCCACACGGTGAGGTGCCCGGCGTCGAGCACCCCCACGGCGCCCCTGGTCCCGCTCGAGCCGACGAGCACTGAGGTACGCGGGCCGTCCGCCGACAGGTGCAGCCGCCCGTCGACCTCCCACTCGGGCCGCGCGAGCACCCGCAGACAGGACCGCAGGTCGGGCTCGACGGCGCCGGGGGTCCCCAGTCCCCTGCCGGCCATCGACTTCCACGCCGCCGCCCGCAGCACGTCCCGCTCGCCGACGGTCCGGCCGTGCGCGTTGACGTCCAGGACGGGCGGGCGCCGTCCCAGCTCGAGGTGTTCCCAGAGGATGTCGTACTCGAGCCAACTCAGCGTGAAGGTACCGCCACTCACCCGTCGTCTTCCTCGTCGCCGATCACCGAGGGCGCCACCGGCGGGTTGTCGTCCCAGAAGCCGTCGTGGCTGCTCACCAGGTACTCCGCGGTCCTGTGCTCCTTGTCGTCGTCTCCCTCGGCACGGTGGCCCGCGGGTCCCACCCCCATGCCGCCGGCGCGGGTGCCGGCCGCCCCGGTGCCGCCCCGCCCCGCGGTGCGCTCCTCGGGCAAGCCGCCACCGACACCCGCAGTCCTGCCGCCCCGGCCGGCGTCGGACCCACGCCCGCCGTTACCCCGACCCGCGGAACTCCGCCCGCCACCGTCCGCGGCCGACTCGCCGGGAGCGCCACCTGTGCCGGTGCCACCCGTGCCGATGCCCGGCAGCACCGGCAGCGAGCCACTCCGGTACTGGTCGACGCGCAACCCGGTCGTCGGTGGGCCTTCCGCCGGCGGCAGGCCCACCGACGAAGGCCGCGTTCCGACGGTGCTGGGGGTGGTGGTGCCCCGAGACCCCGACGCGTCGCCGGTCCCCGGCCCTGGCGCCGGCGTGGAGCCTGGCTGGGTGGCACCGGGCGAGCGGCAGTCGCCCGGCTCCGGGGTTCCGTCGTCGACCCTCGGCCCAGGCCCGGGCCACTCGCTGACGCCGCCGGGGATGACGTCCCCACCCTTGGGCCGCGGAGGCGCCACGTCCACAGTGACCGAAGGCGGCGGCACGAACCGCCCGATGCCTGTCCGGGCGACCCCGGACGCGACGTCGTAGCCGTCCATGACCCGAACCGCCTCAGCCTTGGCCTCCTGCGCGGCGGCCTCCTGTTTGTCCTGGTCGGTCTGCCCACCGAACAAATGCGTGAACCCGGCGGGAATCCCCCCGAAGTCCCCGTTGGCGGTCGAGGTGACCGGCACGGGCTCGGGCATCGTGTTCTTCGCCGCGGAGTAGGCACTGACATGCGTGTCGGTACTGGCCTGACTCGCGAGACTCGCCGTGTGCACGTCATCGGCCCACTGCGCGAGCGGCGTGACCCCGGCCCGCATCGCGTCAGCGGCGGCGCCCTCCCACACCGCGCCGGCCCTGGCCAGCGCCGCCTCCGTCCGCTCCCGCGCATGCGCCATCACATCGGCCAGTTCTCTCCAGCCGTCCTGCGCTCCGGTAGCACCGGACACACCCGCGCCATCGGGCAGGAAGAATCCACCCTTGCCGTGAATCCGGTCGTACAGTTCGCGGTGCGAGTACCCGTCCCAGTTGTGACGACCGTTCACCGGATTTCCCCCGTGTTCATGATTTTGGTCATGACGCCACCAACGCCTTCATCGCGGACTCCGCCATCAGGTAGGCGAGCTGGCATCGCTCTGGTTTCCCGGGATCGTTCGGGTCCGGTGTCGCGATGGTCATCAGGAACTGGCCGTCCGCGACGTCCACAACTGCCCAACAAGCCTGCCGATCGGTATTGCTTGCCACAGTGATGGTGTGAAATCCGTCGATCGGTCGGGTGTCCCTGATCTCGGCGTTGTACCTGTCCTCGGTCCATATACCGATACCCGCGGTCACCACCAGCACCACGTCCCCTGCCTCGGAGTAGTAGCAGTCCGGCGATTTGAAGTCCGGGTGTTCGGATGGTTCGCCGGGTCCTTCGATACCGAACTTCGGCCAGTCGGCTTGCGGGATGACACACGGATCCTTGCCGTTGAGATTGATTTCCCGAGGTCGCTCGCTGGACGGTCCGGTGCTGGTCGTGGGGTCGGCGGTGTTTGCTTCGCCGCTGCTGGACGCGGTGTTGTCGGGCAGCGGTTCGCCAGCCGACGTCTGGGTGCAGCCCGCCACGACCAGCGCTGCCGACAAGGCGGCGATGAGAGGCAACCAGCGGGTTGGGGTCACCGCATACTCCGCCGGAAGGTTCGTGTGTTGGTGTCTTCGACGAGGTCATAGGTTCTGACCGCCCGGTCGAGCGTGACGAGAATGTTCTCGAGTTCGTTCAGGTAGCCCCGGGCCACCTCGATTGCTACCAGGGAGTTCTCGTTGAACGCCTCGGCTGTCTCGGAGCTCACCAGGTCGGCGCCGAGCGGTCGCATGGTCATCGCCGGTGCTCTTCGGTTCAGGAATTTGTTCACCTCGTCGTGGATCGACTGGAGTTCGGTCTTGAGGTGAAGTACTTGATCGGGATCTACACGCAGGGTGCTCGTGCTCGGGCCGGTATTAGTTCCGTCTGTCCGAAATGGCATTGTGATTCCCCCCTCGAGCGCGCCACGGCGCTCGCACCAACAACGCAGCATATTTCGGGCAGTCGTAAATCACGGTGCGGAACGGGGTGAACCCACCCGGTTGGATGATGGCCGTCACGAAGATGGATGAATGACCGTTACCAAAAGTATTCGGTCAGAACTTCGACAATGATCAACCGTACTTGCCGCGATCACGATCACCGTATCGGACGGATGCGAGAGTGCTCGGTTTGGAGTGTCGCCGGCCGGCATTCATGGCGGGTGGTAGCTGGTTGCCGCGGCCGACGTTCAGCGCGTCTCAAGCAGTGTTTTGCCGATGGTTGCTCGGGACTGGATGGCGGCGTGGGCCGCTGCGGCCTGGGCGAGGGGGAATCGCTGTCCGATGATCGGGTGCAGGCGGCCCTCGGCGGCTTCGGTGAGTGCGCTTTCCGTGTATGCCCGCAGCTCCGCCGGGGTCGCAGACGGGCGCACCAGTGTGATGCCACGGGACGTCGCCTCGGTTTCTTCGATCTCGACCCAGCTGCCGCTGGCCAGGCCGAAACTCACCATGCGTCCGCCGCGATCGAGTAGTTCGAACGCGGTTCGCGCGATCGCGCCGCCGACACCGTCGAAGACCATGTCGACTGCGCCTACCGCGTCTCGTACGCGCTTCGCCCAGCCACCGTCCACACTGTCGTTCCTGCCGTCGTTCCTGCCGTTGTCCTCGCCGCTGTTCGTGCCGTCGGCTGCGCGGTCGGTTGTGCCGTCGTTCGTGCGGTCGGCTGTGCCGTTATCGGTGTAGTCGACGGCGAACTCGGCCCCGAGTCGCATGGCGACCTCGGCCTTTCGTGGGCCGCCGACTGCCGCGACCACACGGGCACCTGCCGCCTTGGCCAGTTGCACGAGCAGGCTGCCCACGCCACCGGCCGCCGCCTCCACTAGGACTCGTTCACCCGGCTCGATGGCCGCGGCGCGGGTCATCATGGTGGCGGTCCTGCCGTCGGCGAGGAGTGCGACCGCCGTGTCCAGGGCCAGCGCGTCCGGGACGTGGAACACCGCGTCCGCACTCACCGCGACCCGTTCCGCGTACGCGCCCGTGCCGCCGGTGCTTGTGATCACTCGCGTGCCCACGAGGTCCGGCGCGACGCCCGTGCCCACCGAGGACACGACCCCGCCGACTCCGTTTCCCGGAATCATCGGCAGTGTCGCCGCGAACGGGCCGGCGCCGGTCGCCCGGAACTGCGTCTCGATGAACGTGATGTTCACGAACTCGACGTCGACGACCACCTGACCCGGTGCCGCGACCGGGTCCGGCGCCTCCCCGAGCGCCAGCACCTCCGGCGCACCGAACTCACGCAACCACACCGCACGCATCAGGCCCTCCGATCATCAGGGACCCTGAGCGTGCAACTTCGACCAATGTGGAGGTCAAGGTCACGCGTCCGGTGGTGGCTGCCCCTGTCCGTCCGTGTCGTCCGAGCCGAAGGGCAGCCCACCGAGCTCACGGACGCCGCTCGTCTGGCGTGATCTGGCCGCGCGCAGCCGGTCGCCGAACAGGCCGAGCGTCCCGGTCGCGACCGCGACGATCGCGAGCAGCACGACCACGAGCCAGAACCCGACCTCGGTGTGCAGCATGTCGTCGACGGCTGCTTCCAGCTGCTGCACCTCCTGCGTGGCCATCCCGGACTCCGGTATCGCCTGGAGCACCGCGGACCTGAGGTGCGACTGGGCGACCAGCTCGGTGACCACCGTCACGATCAGCGCCGCGCCGGCCACCGCCGCGGCTCCCAGCAGCCGTGTCCTGAGCCGCGGGACCAGGCCCGTGAACACACCCGCCAAGGCGAGCGCCGCCAGCACGATGGCGAGCACCTGCACATCGGCGTCCGGCAGATGGCTGAGTTCCTTCGGTGCGTCCCCGTCCGAGAGGCCCTGCAGCTCGGTCTGCAACTGCCGCAGCTCGGTCGACACGTCCGGCTCGGTTCCGGTCACCAGGTCGCTGCCCGTGTAGTTCGCACCCACGTCGCCGTACTGGGGCACGTCACATGACACCGAGACGAACGGCAGCAGGAAGAACAGCAGCAGTACCAGCGCGAACCCGGCCGGGCTCACGAACCGGGACAGGACCTTCAACGGGGCGACCCCTCGCTAGACAACCGGGTGGCGGCAGGGTAGCGGACCGTGCCGACGACCGGGCGGCGCACGTGTGCCGCCGTGACTCGGGCATGATGGGCGCTCGTGACAGAGCACTTCCAGGTACACGGCGGCGCGCGGCTGGCCGGCGAGGTCGATGTCGTGGGCGCCAAGAACAGCGTGTTGAAGCTGATGGCGGCCGCCCTCTTGGCGGAGGGCACGACGACGCTCACCAACTGCCCGCAGATCCTGGACGTGCCGCTCATGGCCGAGGTCCTGCGCAGCCTCGGCTGCACGGTGACCATCGAGACCGACACGGTCACGATCACCACCCCCGCCGACCTCAACCACCGCGCCGACTCGCCCGCGATGGGCAAGCTCCGCGCCTCCGTGTGCGTGCTCGGCCCCCTGGTCGGCCGCTGCAAGCGGGCGGTCGTCGCGTTGCCCGGCGGTGACGCCATCGGCTCGCGACCGCTCGACATGCACCAGAACGGCCTGCGTCAGCTCGGCGCGCACAGCGAGATCGAGCACGGCTGCGTCGTCGCCGAGGCCGAGGGGCTGCACGGCGCCCAGATCTGGTTGGACTTCCCCAGCGTCGGCGCCACCGAGAACATCCTCATGGCGGCCGTGCTCGCGAACGGCACCACGGTGATCGACAACGCGGCACGCGAGCCCGAGATCATCGACCTCTGCACGATGCTCCAGCAGATGGGCGGCAAGATCGAGGGCGCGGGCACCTCGACGCTGACCGTCCACGGCGTGGACGCCCTCCAGCCGACCGAGCACCGCGTGATCGGTGACCGCATCGTCGGCGCCACCTGGGCCTTCGCCGCCGCGATGACCCGGGGTGACGTCACCGTGCGTGGCGTGGACCCCCACCACCTGGACCTGGTGCTGGAGAAGCTGCGCACGGCGGGCGCCGAGGTGACGATCATCGACGGCCAGTCGTTCCGCGTGGTGCAGCACGACCGGCCCAAGGCGGTCGACTTCGTGACGCTGCCCTACCCGGGCTTCGCCACCGACCTCCAGCCCTTCGCCATTGCGTTGACCTCGATCGCCGACGGCACCTCCATGATCACCGAGAACCTGTTCGAGGCCAGGTTCCGCTTCATCGAGGAGATGGTGCGCCTGGGCGCGGACGCCCGCACCGACGGCCACCACGCCGTGGTCCGCGGCGTCGAGCGCCTGTCCAGCGCCCCCGTGTGGGCCTCCGACATCCGAGCCGGCGTCGGCCTGGTCCTGGCCGGTCTGTGCGCCGAGGGCGTGACCGAGGTCTGGGACGTGTTCCACATCGACCGCGGCTACCCGGGCCTGGTGGAGAACCTGGTCAAGCTGGGCGCGGACGTCCGGCGCGTGGCCGGCGAGCCGGAACGGAACTGACCTACCGCACCTCGCTCCGGCTCCTGTTCCTGCGGCGTTCCCGCACCAGCCTCACGCGCCGTGCCCTGCTCGGCATGCCGGCCTCGCGCTGGGCTGCCTGGCCGCGGTCGTGGAGTTCGTCTTCGTGTGGTGCGGCAGCTGGTCCGGCGCAGCTCGCACGTCGACCCCGCTCACTCAGCGGGAACGCGAGGTTCTGGAGAAGATGGCTGAGACACACCGGAACCCCGGCATCGCCAGACAACTGCACATCTCGCTGTCGACAGTGGAGAAGACCGCGAACTCGATCTTCGACAAGGTCGGCATCGGGGGAGGACGCGGCCTACAGCAGGCGGGTACTGGCCGTACTCCGCTACCTCAACTCGTGACGTTGTGTTTGGCGATGACTGCGGGTAAGAAACATGACGGCCCTGCGAAAGGAGCTGGCATGCACACGCGCCGACTTGGTCTGCCACTCGCTCTACTGCTCACTGTCGGTCTCACCGCCTCGCCCGTGGCCGGGGCGGCGAGCACAGGAAAAGTGCCGGTGGCCACCGGGTACGGGGGCGCGGTCGTGTCGGACACGATCGAGTCGACCCAGGCCGGTATCGACGTCCTGCGGAAGGGCGGCACGGCGGCCGACGCGGCCGTCGCGGTCGCGGCCACCCTGGGCGTGACCGACCCGTACGTCGCGGGGCTGGGTGGCGGCGGGTACTTCGTGTACTACAACGCACGCACCGGGCAGGTCAGCACCATCGACGGTCGGGAGACCGCACCGCGGGCCGCCACCGAGCAGCTGTTCGTCGACCCGGCGACCGGGCAGGCCTACGCCTTCCCGACGGCGGTGACCAGCGGGCTCAGCGTCGGCGTGCCCGGGATGCTCGCCACCTGGCAGCGGGCGCTGGACCGGTGGGGCCGCTTCTCGCTGCGGGACAACCTCAAGCCGGCGATCGCCGTGGCCGAGCGGGGCTTCACGGTCGACGCGACGTTCCGGGAGCAGACCCGGCAGAACCAGGGCCGCTTCGCGCAGTTCGGGTCGACGGCCAAGCTGTTCCTGCCGGGTGGCCAGCTGCCGGTGGTCGGCTCGACGCTGCGCAACCCGGACCTCGCCGCCACCTACCGGCAGATCGCGCGGGACGGCATCCGCGCCTTCTACGGCGGCGACGTCGGTCGGGACGTCGTCGCGACCGTGCAGAACCCGCCGGTCGCGGCCGGCGCGACGATCGACCCGATGCCTGGGCTGATGACCCTCGGTGACCTCCGTGCCTACCGGGCCATCGACCGGCGGCCGACCCACGTCGACTACCGCGGGTACGACGTCTACGGCATGGCGCCGTCCTCCAGCGGCGGCATCACCGTCGGCGAGTCGCTGAACATCCTCGAACGGTTCCGGCTGTCGGGCATGACCGAGGCGCAGGCCCTGCACCACTACCTGGAGGCCAGCCGCCTCGCGTTCGCGGACCGGGGGCGCTACATCGGCGACTCGGACTACGTGCGGGTGCCGCAGCAGACGCTCCTGTCCGACCGGTTCGCCAGGCAGCGGGCCTGCGAGATCGACCAGACGAAGGCGGCGCCCGGCGCGGTCCCGCCCGGCGACCTGAACGGGTCCGGCCAGTGCGCCCCGGCCGGCCAGGCCACGCCGGGTGGCAACGAGGGCGACCACACCAACCACTTCGTGGTGAGCGACCGGTGGGGCAACGTCGTGTCCTACACGAACACGATCGAGCAGCTGGGCGGCAGCGGCATCGTGGTGCCCGGCCGCGGCTTCCTGCTCAACAACGAGCTGACCGACTTCAACTTCACGCCGACGCAGGGCTCCGCGCCCGACCCGAACCTGCCGGCGCCGGGCAAGCGGCCGCGGTCGAGCATGTCCCCGACGATCGTGCTCAAGCACGGCAAGCCGTTCCTCGCGGTCGGCTCGCCGGGCGGCGCGACCATCATCACGACCGTGCTGCAGATCCTGGTCAACCGGATCGACCTCGGCATGACGCTGCCCGAGGCGATCGCGGCCCCGCGGGCGTCACAGCGGAACGCGGCGCAGACGCAGGTGGAGCCGGCGTTCCTGCAGTTGCCGGTGGCGGCTGGGTTGCAGGCGCTGGGGCATCAGTTCGTCGTCCGGGACACGAGTTCGCTCGATCCGTCGATCAAGATCAGTCCGGATATCGGCGTGGCTTCCGGGCTTGAGTTCGATGGGCGCGGGAAGGTGCTCGCGGCTGGTGAGCCGGTGCGGCGGGGTGGTAGCGCGGCGGCTGTGGTGTCTCCCGCTCACTGATCGCTGAGGTTGGCCGGTCTGGGCGGCCCGGCGTGCATAGGGAGGATTTGGCAACGGGGTTGCTTTGGCCAGGCCCGGCTTCTTCGGAAGCCGGGCCTGGCGGTTCGGGGCGAGGGTGCGCGGGGAGGGGTTGGTGACGGGGTTGCGTTGGTGAGACTCGGCTTCTTCGGAGGCGGGCCTGGTGGCGCCGCATCTGCTGCTCGATGACCGTGGTGACGCGGTCGCGGCAGCGCTGGCTGTCCGCGGGGCCGGGGTGCGTGGGAGAGGTTGGGCAACGGGGTTGCTTTGACCAGGCCCGGCTTTCTTTGGAGGCCGGGTCGGGTGATTCGGGGCCGGGTGCGGGGGGCACAGGGCTGGCTTCGTGAGGCCAGCTTTCTCGTGAGCCGAAGGGAATGGGCGCAGCGAGGGCGGGGCGGAGCGGCTTCGTCGGAAGTAGTCGTCAGTCCGCCAGTAGGGTGCGGATCGCTGTTGCCTGGTCCGCGGGGAAGACCAGTACGCGTAGGCCGCCGTCGGGGTCCGGAACCGTGGTGGCCCGGACGCCGACGCTCTGCAGCCTTTCCTCCACCACCCGCGCCGCCGTGGTGGAGGGGACCTTGGCCACCTCTTTCAGCAGGCCGTAGTCCTTGCGGTGCGCGCGGTCCGTATCCATGTTCGACGCCCACTTCAGCACCATCGCGAACACGGCCATGACCAGCAGGCCGATCAGCGGGACCAACAGGACGGACATCCTCCCATTGTCGCGCCGCCATCTGGGGAAAGCCAGGAAGGACGGCGACATTCACCACACACCCGCTGCCGGGGAGGTTACTGGCCAGTACGCTCGGGGGAACCGCATCGACGGAGGTGGTTTCGATGGCGTATCCAACCGATGCTGAGCGGGACCGGCCATGGGTCATGCGGACCTATGCCGGGCACTCGTCCGCGGCCGCCTCCAACCGGCTCTACCGGCGCAACCTGGAGAAAGGGCAGACCGGGCTCTCCGTCGCCTTCGATCTCCCCACGCAGACCGGGTACGACCCCGACCACGAGCTGGCCCGGGGTGAGGTCGGCAAGGTGGGTGTGCCCATCAGCCACATCGGGGACATGCGGCAGCTCTTCGACGGCATCCCGCTCGCCGACGCCAACACCTCGATGACCATCAACGCCACCGCCATGTGGTTGTTCGCCCTCTACGTGGAGCTTGCCAAGGAGCAGGCCGAAGAGGACGGCAGGGACTGGCACGAGGTGGTCGCCAGGCTCACCGGCACCACCCAGAACGACATCATCAAGGAGTACCTCTCCCGCGGCACCTACGTCTTCCCGCCCGGCCCCTCGCTGCGGCTCATCACCGACATGGTCGCCTGGACCGTCGCCAACGTGCCCAAGTGGAATCCCACCAACATCTGCAGCTATCACCTGCAGGAGGCCGGCGCGACCCCTGTCCAGGAAGTCGCCTACGCCATGTGTACGGCCATCGCCGTCCTTGACGCTGTGCGGGACTCGGGGCAGGTGCCGCAGGACAAGATGGGCGACGTCGTCGCCCGGATCTCCTTCTTCGTCAACGCCGGGGTGCGGTTCGTCGAGGAGATGTGCAAGATGCGTGCCTTCGCCCAGCTCTGGGACGAGATCACGCGCGACCGGTACGGCGTCGAGAACCCCAAGCACCGCCGCTTCCGCTACGGCGTGCAGGTGAACTCGCTCGGGCTCACCGAGGCGCAGCCCGAGAACAACGTGCAACGCATCGTGCTCGAGATGCTCGCCGTCACCCTTTCGCGGGACGCTCGGGCGCGGGCCGTCCAGCTGCCCGCGTGGAACGAGGCGCTCGGCCTGCCGCGGCCGTGGGACCAGCAGTGGGCGCTGCGCATGCAGCAGGTGCTCGCCTACGAGACGGACCTCCTCGAGTACGAGGACATCTTCGCCGGCTCGCCCGTCATCCAGTCCAAGGTGGACGAGATCGTGACCGGCGCCAAGGAGGAGATCGCGCGCGTCCAGGACATGGGGGGCGCGGTCGCGGCCGTCGAGACCGGCTACATGAAGACCCAGCTGGTCGCCTCGCTCGCCGAGCGGCGGCGGCGGATCGAGGCCGGCGAGGAGATCGTCGTCGGGGTGAACCGGTTCGACACCACCGAGCCCGGCCCGCTCGGGGGCGATGGTGTCATCGAGACCATCAAGCCCGGGGTCGAGCAGGAGGCGGTCGAGGCCATCAGGCGCTGGCGGGAGCGACGCGAACAGTCCGAAGTGGACAAGGCGCTCGAGTTGCTCACCTCCGCCGCCCGCACCGACGCCAACCTCATGGAGGCCACCCTGGAATGCGCGCGTGCCGGCGTCACCACCGGGGAGTGGGCCGGGGCGTTGCGCGAGGTGTTCGGCGAATACCGGGCGCCGACCGGGGTTTCCGGGGCGTCCGCGGCCGGTGAGGCCAAGGCCGAGCTGGCGGCCGTCCGCGAGCGGGTCAGGAACACGGGCGCGGAAATCGGCGGGCGGCTGCGGATGCTCGTCGGCAAACCCGGGTTGGACGGGCATTCCAACGGCGCCGAGCAGATCGCCGTGCGGGCCAGGGACGTCGGCTTCGAGGTCGTGTACCAGGGGATCCGCCTCACCCCGACCGAGATCGTGGCCGCCGCGGTCCAGGAGGGCGTGCACGTCGTGGGACTGTCCATCCTGTCCGGTTCACACCTCGAGGTCGTCCCGGACGTGGTCGACGGCCTCAGGGAGGCGGGTGCGCAGGACATCCCCGTCGTCGTGGGCGGTATCGTTCCGCCCGCCGACGCACAGGTGCTCCTGCGGCGCGGTGTCGCTAGGGTGTTCACGCCCAAGGACTACGAGCTCACCGAGATCATGAACGAGATCGTGGACGTGGTCCGGGAAGCGAACGGGATTCACACCACGGGGTGACCACATGGGCTTGTCGCGGCGCCGGTTCTCGAGAAGAGCCCTGCTCGCCAGCACGACGCTGCTCGGCGCCGCGGCGGTCGCCGGCTGTGCGAACAAGGTCGCCGGCCAGGCCGGACCCGATCCCGACGACCTGAAGAAGGTCTCGGCGACGCCCACGCGCGCGTCGCTGCCCGACGAGGTCACCATGATCGTCGTCGCCTACCAGCCCTACACCGTCAAGAACGGCAGCGGGCTGTCCGGCCCGGTGCCCGACATCGCGCGGAAGGTGCTCACCGACCTCGGCGTGCGCGCCGTGAAGTTCACCGTGATCGACGACCAGCAGAAGATCCTGACCATGGTGGCCGCCGGAGCGCTCGAGCTGGCCGGCGGGTTGACGATCCAGCCCCAGCTGTGTGGCTCGCTCACGTTCTCGACACCCGACTACGTGTCGGGCACCGCGCTGGCCGTGCCGGCCGGCAACCCCAAGGGACTCAAGACCCTCGCGGACGTCGTGGCCCAGGGTGCCGCGGTCGGGGTGATGACCGGGCTGCCGGAGCAGACCGACGCGGCCAGGGCCGGCGTGCCGACCGACCACGTCCGCCTGGCGCCCGAACCGGTCTCGGGCCTCGAGATGGTGAAGACCGGCCAGGCCGACTGCTTCGCGTTCGACGAGCTCAGCCTGCGCGAACTGGTCAAGAGCAACGGCCAGGGGTTGGAGGTGACCGCCGCGTTCATGCCGGACGGACGCCTGCCACTCGTCGGCGCCTACGCGTTCGCCCAGGACAGTCCGCTGGTCGAGCCGTTCAACCAGGCCCTGAAGGAGCTGCACGACTCCGGCGAGTGGCTGCGGATGGTCAAACCGTTCGGGCTCAAGGAGGACAACGAGCCGCCGGCGGACCTGACCACCGAGAAGGCGTGTGCGGGCTGATCCTCCGTGCCGCGGCGTAGGGTCGCCGCATGGCGCACATCCTCGTCAAGGACGACGGTGACACCGTCCGGATCACCATGAACCGGCCGTCGAGGCGGAACTCGCTGTCCCACGAGCACCTGGCCGAGCTGCTGGCCGCGTTCGAGGAGGCCGGCAGGTCCGCGGCGACGGGCATCGTGCTGGCGGGGGAGGGGCCGGTGTTCTCCGCGGGCCACGACTTCGCCGACGTGGCGGCGCGGGACCTGACCGGCGTGCGTGAGCTGCTGCGGCTGTGCACCCATCTGATGAACACCATCCAGGCTGTGCCGCAGGTGGTGATCGCGCGGGTGCACGGGCTCGCGACCGCCGCCGGGTGCCAGCTGGTGGCCTCCTGCGACCTCGCCGTGGCCGCCGAGTCGGCCGGGTTCGCGCTGCCGGGCGGCAAAGGCGGCTGGTTCTGCCACACCCCCGCGGTGCCGGTGGCGCGGTCGATCGGGCGGAAGCGGCTGATGGAGCTGGTGCTCACCGGCGACGTCGTCGACGCGGCGACCGCCCTGGAGTGGGGCCTGGTGAACCGGGTCGTGCCGGACGACCGACTGGACCAGGCCGTCGACCACCTGCTCGTGCGGGCCACCCGCGGCAGCCGGGCCAGCAAGGCGCTCGGCAAGCAGACGATCTACGCGCAGCTGGACCGCCCCGAGGCGGACGCGTACGCGATCGCCCTGGAGGTCATGGCGTCCGCGTCCCAGCTCCCCGGTGCTCGGGAGGGGATGGCGGCGTTCCTGGAGAAGCGTCCCCCGGTGTGGCCGGACTGAGCATGCCCGCGCCGGCCACCGCCACCACGCAGAACACGACCACCAGCAGGAACGTCATGTTCAGCGGCATCAGGTGGGTCAGCGGGCCGACGATCGCCGGGCCGGCGAGGATGCCCAGGTAGCCGACGCCGGCGACGCGGGAGACGTTCGCGCCAGCGTTGTCGCGGTCGGCGTGCCCCGCCGCGCTGAACAGCTGCGGCACCGAGCCGGACAGGCCGATCCCGAACAGCGTCCAGCCCGCGATGGCCAGCGGCGCGACCGGGGCGAGCGCGGCGGTCAGCGCGCCGGCGGCGGCGATGGCCGAGCCGTAGCGGACGACCGCGGCCGGCCCGACGCGGGCGACCACCGGGTCGGTGAGCAGCCGGCCGACCGTCATGGCCGCCGCGAACCCGCCGTAGGCCAGCGCGGCCGTCCCGGGCGGGGCGTCGAGGATCGTCTGCAGGTGCAGCACGCTCCAGTCGTTCGCCACGCCCTCGGACAGCATCAGCAGCGCCGCGAGCCCGGCCATCGCCCAGATGCGGCCGGGGGTCCGGCGCCGCTGCTTCGGGCCGTGTTCGATCGGTCTCGGCGCGCGGCGGAGCAGGGCCGGTGTGGCGGCGGCCGCGGCCACCAGCGCGACGGCGGTCGCGATCGCCATGGTCGTCGCCGGCGCCCAGCCCCAGGTCAGGGTGCGTGCGCCGACGAGTGCCGCGGCGAACCCGCCGACCGACCAGACGGCGTGGAACGCGGACATGACCGGCCGGCCGTACGCGTGCTCCACCTCGACGGCGTGCGCGTTCATGCTCACGTCGAGGGCGCCGTTGCCCAGGCCGAGCGTCAGCAGCGCCCCGCCGAGCGCGAGCCAGCTGGTGGCCAGGCCGGGCAGGATGAGCGCGAGTGCGCAGAGCACCGCGGACACCGGGACCACGCGGTGCGGGCCGAAGCGGTCGGCGAGAGGGCCCGCGACCTGCATGCCGACGAACGCGCCACCGCCGAGCAGCAGCAGGAGCAGCCCCAGCGTCGCGTGGGTGATCCCGGCGCGGTGCTCGACGGCGGGGATGTGCACGAGCCACATGCCGACGACGAAGCCGTTGAGGGCGAAGAAGGCGAACGTGGCCACCCTGGCGCGTCGCAAACGTTTGTCCACACCTGCACGGTACTTACGCGTCCTGCTTCTTCCGTACGTCGGCAAGCAATATCACGACTCCGACCAGGGCCACGACGACCGCGACCGGCACCTGGGCGCCGTCCCGCAGCACGTACCGCACGAGGAACCAGCCCCGCCCGCCGTCGCGGAGCGCGCTCAACCCGCCGCCGACGCCCCGTACGCACAGGATGATGCCGATCGTCTCGATGATCCACCTCATGGGAATCCCCTTTCCTCTGGTAGGACGTGCCGACGCGACGCTCGTGGTCGAGGTGCGCAACCAGCGCACGCGGTCCACTGTGGAGAGCGGGTCGAGTCGGGGCCTGTTGAACATGCGCGAGCGGGCCCAGGCCGTGGGCGGAGTGCTGGTGGCCGGTCGCGTCGCCCGAGCTGTCGGCGTTGACGCAACGGGAGCGGGACGTGCTGGTGTGCCTCGGCGAGGGCCTGTCGAACCAGCGGATCGCGCGGCGGCTGGGCGTCGGCGAGGCGACGGTGAAGACACCCGTGTCACGCGTGCTCACCAAGCTCGACCTGCGGTCCCGCGTGCAGGCGGCGGTGCTCGCGAAGGACGCGGGCCTGGTCGGCTAGCCTGCTTCGGTGCGTCTCGTGATCGCTCGCTGCCAGGTCGACTACGCCGGCCGGCTGACCGCCCACCTGCCCATGGCCACCCGGTTGCTGCTGGTGAAGGCGGACGGTTCGGTGTCCGTGCATTCGGATGACCGGGCGTACAAGCCGCTGAACTGGATGAGCCCGCCGTGCTGGCTGACCGAGGAGCCGGGCACCTGGACGGTGGCGAACAAGGCGGGGGAGAAGCTGGTCATCACGCTCGAGCAGGTCCTGCACGACACCGCTTTCGAGCTGGGCGCCGAGCCGGGCCTGGTCAAGGACGGCGTGGAGGCCCACCTGCAGGAGCTGCTGGCCGAACACATCACCACGCTGGGTGACGGTTATTCACTCATCCGCCGCGAGTACATGACCGCGATCGGCCCGGTGGACATCCTGTGCCGCGACGGCGTCGGCGCGACCGTGGCGGTCGAGATCAAGCGGCGTGGCGAGATCGACGGGGTCGAGCAGCTGACCAGGTACCTGGAGCTGCTGAACCGCGATCCGCTGCTCGCGCCGGTGCAGGGGGTGTTCGCGGCCCAGCTGATCAAGCCGCAGGCCCGCACCCTCGCCGAGGACCGCGGCATCCGCTGCGTGACCCTCGACTACAACGCGTTGCGCGGCATCGAGTCGGACGAGTTCCGACTGTTCTAGGTGGTTGATTCGGGTGTTCGGTGCACGCCTGTCGGACGTGGTGGATACGGTGCACGTGTGAGGGGAGTCCTTGTTCTACTGAGCGTGGTCGTCGCGGTCGTGCTCGCCGGGTGCGGCGGGACGGTCGACACGACCAAGCAGACGTTTCCGCGTAGCACGGTGCCCGCCGGGAAGGTCGGCACCGACACCAGCAGCACCGGCAAGCCGAAGGCCAACGACCCCGCGTTCTCCAACGAGAAGCTGCGTGCGATCGACCCCTGTGGCCTGCTCACCAAGGACATCCTGTCGGCGGTGGGCACACCGGCCGACGACAGCCTGGACGACTTCGGCAGCTGCTCGAACTACATGAAGGACAAGGACGGCAAGGACCTCAGCATCACCGTGTACGTCGGCGAGACGATCAGCGGGGCCGAGGGCGCCGACGAGAACATCGGCGGCCTGCCCGCGATGGAGAGCAAGCTCGACGACAGCAGCGCGTGCTTCATCAGCGTCATCACGTCCACGAACCCGAACATCGGCATCCGCGTGCAGATCGGCGGGGACGGGGACGGCCTGTGCGCCACCGGCCACACCGTGCTCACCAGCATCGTCGACCTGATCAGGAACGACCCGCCCAAGCGCGAGGAGAAGACCGGGTCGATCGCCAACAGCGACCCGTGCACGCTGCTCGACACGGCGGCGCTGAAGACCGCGCTCGGCGGGGTCGAGACGACCGTGTCGCCGTACTCGCTGCACTGGTGCAACTGGCTCGGCGACTCCGTGTCGGTCGGGGTGTGGTTCCGCACCGGCTACGACCCGAAGGACAGCACGGTGGACCCCGGCACCCCGGTCGACCTGGGCAACGGTGTCACGGTGTACCAGAACGCGGAGAACGGCGTCGCCTCGTGCCGCCTCCAGTGGCGCCACCGCTCCACCGGCCAGGACGGCGCCGACGAGATCATCGAGGTCGACTTCGACAACTCGTCCCCGCCCGCGGGGGACAACGGCTGCGCATCGGCGGCGGCGGTTGCGAAGTTGCTGATCCCGGCGCTGCCGAAGCCCTGAGTGATTGGCCGGGCCCTCCGGATCGTGGCGAGCAGGACCGACATCGACGCCCGATGAGGGGCGCGAACGGCCGGTTTGCGTGGGCAGCTTCGAGCTTCGGGAGCGTGGCCACGGCGGCCTCCGGCCCTCTTGATTCAGCATGGCGTCCCACAGACGATCCCGTATCGCGCCTGCGCCGACGAGCCGTTCGCTTGGGTATTGCCTCAACGGGTTGTCCGGCGGCCTCCGGCCCCCAAGATCCACCCTAGCGGTGGGCACCGACAGAAACGGGTGGGTCCGTTGGTGGCTGTGGATGGGTGGCAACTCCAGTTGACGGGCGTCCACAACCCGCAGTCGCGGCGGCGGTGGGTGTCGGTGTCGGGTGGGAGAATGGTGATCGGGGGCCGGAGGCCAGCGGGGGAGGTGGCTCTGACTTGGTCGATCCAGTACCGCATGGCTCGTGAGCTGGGCCACGGCTGTGCTGTCACCTTTGTTACTGGCGGGTAGTGTCCGACTTGCCGGCTGGACGGGACCGCGGAGGTGCACGGTGGCACGTGAGATCCACAGCGTCGGGGTCGTCGGCCTCGGGACCATGGGTGCGGGCATCGCCGAGGTCGTGGCCAGGACCGGGCGGTCCGTGGTCGGGGTCGAGGTCGACGACCTGTGCGTCGCGCGGGGGCGGGAGCACATCGAGCACTCCACGGAGCGGGCCGTCGCCGGTGGGAAGTTGGATGCCGGGGAGCGGGCGGCGCTCCTCGGGAGGATTCGCTACACCACCGACCTCCGGGATCTCACCGACGTCGACCTCGTCGTGGAGGCCATTCCCGAGAGTCTCGAGTTGAAGGCCAGCGTCTTCACCGAGCTGGAGCAGGTCTGCCGGCCCGAGGTCATCCTCGCCTCCAACACGTCCTCGCTGTCCGTCACCGAGATCGGGGTGCACACCGGGCGGCCCGGGAAGGTTGTCGGGCTGCACTTCTTCAACCCCGCGCCCGTGTTGAAACTCGTCGAGATCGTGCGGACCGTGGTCACCGAGCCCGACGTCGTCGCCGACGTCGAGGAGTTCGCTCGTTCGCTCGGCAAGGAGCCGGTCGTCATCGGGGACCGGGCCGGGTTCATCGCCAACGCGTTGCTCTTCGGCTACCTCAACCACGCCGTCTCCATGTACGAGTCGCGGTACGCCACCCGCGAGGACCTCGACGCCGCCATGCGGTACGGCTGCGGCTACCCCATGGGCCCCCTGGCGCTCCTCGACCTCATCGGCCTCGACACCGCCTACGAGATCCTCGACACAATGTACAAGCAGGGTCGTGACCGGCTGCATGCTCCGACCCCGATCATCAAGCAGATGGTCACTGCGGGCCTCAAGGGTCGC
>NZ_JBJMIE010000330.1:0-3132 GCF_045807065.1 Actinophytocola sp.
GCTGCGGCGCCACGAGAACGGCCGCCCGTTCGTCGCCGCCGGCGCGCCCTGGTTCATGACCCTGTTCGGGCGGGACAGCCTGCTGACCGCGTGGATGGCCCTGCCGCTGGACGTCGGGCTGGCGGTCGGCACGCTGCGGACCCTCGCCGCGGCGCAGGGCCGCGTGGTCGACCCGCTGACCGAGGAGGAGCCCGGGCGGATCATGCACGAGCTGCGCCGCGGCCCGGACAGCGCCGCGGTGCTGGGTGGCGAGCACTACTACGGCACGGTCGACGCGACGCCGCTGTTCGTGATGCTGCTCGCCGAGTCCTGGCGGTGGGGCGCCGACGAGGACGCGGTGCGTGCGCTCCTGCCGGCCGCCGGCGCGGCGCTGGCGTGGGTGGACCGCTACGGCGACCGCGACGGCGACGGGTTCGTCGAGTACCGGCGGGCCACCGACCGCGGCATCCTCAACCAGGGCTGGAAGGACAGCGCCGACGGCGTCAACGACGCGGCCGGCCGGGCGGCCGCCACGCCGGTCGCGCTGTGCGAGGTGCAGGGCTACGTGTACGCGGCGTTGCTGGCTCGCGCCGAGCTGGCCGAGGGCTTCGGCGACCCCGCGACCGCGGCACGTCTGCGGGAGCGGGCGGCGGAGCTGCGGCTGCGGTTCGCCGACGCGTTCTGGCTGCCCGACCGCGGCTGGTACGCGGTCGCGCTCGACGGGCGCAAGCAGCCCGTCGACGCGCTCACGAGCAACGCCGCGCACTGCCTGTGGACCGGCATCGCCACCGACGAGCACGCGGCCACCCTCGTCGAGCGACTGTCCACGGCGGACATGGACACCGGCTACGGCCTGCGCACGCTCGCGGCGTCCATGGGCGCCTACAACCCGATGAGCTACCACAACGGCTCGGTGTGGCCGCACGACACGGCGATCGCCGTGGCCGGGCTGATGCGCTACGCGCACCTGCCCGGCGCGGTCGACCTCGCGCACCGGCTGGCGGACGGCCTGCTCGACGCGGCGGCCGCGTTCGGCGGCCGGCTGCCGGAGCTGTACTGCGGTTTCGCGCGCGCCGAGTTCAGCCCGCCCGTGCCGTTCCCGACGTCGTGCTCGCCGCAGGCGTGGGCCAGCGCGGCGCCGCTGCTGCTCGTGCGGTCCTTCCTGGGCCTGAACCCGCACGTCCCGCGCGCGACGGTCGCCACCGACCCGCACCTGCCGGCGCGGTGGGGCGAGGTCACGCTGTCCGGGCTGGCGCTGGGCCCGGTGACCGCGCACGTCAGCGCGACCGGGGACAAGGCGGCGGTGACGGGTTTGCCGGCCGGCTGGAGGCCCGCTTGAACAGCTCGGCGAGTTCCGGTGGCACCCGCGAGGATGGTGGCATGGACACAGGACTGCTCAGCCTGGTGTGGCCCGGCACGGGAATGGACACGCTGCTCACCGACGAGGCCTGGGTCGAGGCGATGCTGTCGGTGGAGGTCGCGCTGGCCCGCACGCAGGCCCGGCTGGGCGTGATCCCCGCGGACGCGGCCGACCGGATCGCCGAGGCGGCCGCGTCGGCCCGCATCGACGTCGCGGACCTGGCGGTGCGGGCCCGCGGCTCGGCGAACCCCGTGGTGGAGCTGGTGGGTGAGTTCACCGCCGCCGTGGCCGAGCTCGACGAGAAGGCCGCCTCCTGCGTGCACCGCGGGAGCACGAGCCAGGACATCCTCGACTCGGCCACGATGCTGCTCGCCGCCCGCGCGCTGCGCCGGACCGACACCGACCTGTGCCGGGTCGCGAACGCGCTGGCCCGCCTCGCCGACGAGCACCGGCACACCCCGATGGCCGGCCGCACGCTGACCCAGCAGGCGGTGCCGACGACGTTCGGCCTCAAGGCGGCCGGTTGGCTGACGCTCGTGCTGGACGCGCTGGAGCGGGTGCGGCGGGTCGCGCTGCCGGTGCAGGTCGGCGGCGCGGCCGGCACGCTGGCCGCCTACCTCGAGGACGCCCACGCCGCCGGTGTGCCCGTCGAGGGCCACGCCGCCGCGCTGACCGAGGGCGTGGCCGCCGAGCTGGGACTGCCCGCGCCGGTGGCGCCGTGGCACACCCAGCGCACCCCGGTCGCCGAGCTGGGCTGGGTGTGTTCGGTGGTCACCGGCGCGCTCGGCAAGCTCGGCGTCGACGTGCTCGGGGCCGGCCGCACGGAGGTCGGCGAGGTGGCCGAACCGGCCGGTGAGCGCAGTGGGCTGTCGTCGGCCATGCCGCAGAAGCGGAACCCGGTGCTCGCGACGCTGCTGGTGTCCGCGGCGCGGCAGGCGCCGTCGTACGCGGCGATGCTGGGCCAGAGCATGCTGGCCGAGGACGAGCGCTCGCCGGGCGGGTGGCAGTCGGAGTGGCAACCGCTGCGGGAGGCGCTGCGGCTCGCGGGCGGCGCGGCCCACACGGCGGCGGAGCTGGCCGAGGGCCTGCGCGTGTTCCCGGACCGCATGGCGGCGAACCTGGCCATCGGCGGCGGCACGATCGTCTCCGAGCGGCTGAACGTGGCACTGGCCCCGGTACTGGGCAAGGCGGCGGCGAAGTCGCTGCTCGGCCGGATCGCCGCCCGCGCCGCCGCGGGCGAGGGCACGTTCGCGGACCTGCTGCGCGAGACCCCGGAGCTCGAGGACGCCTTCGGCGACACCCTCGAGGACCTGCTCGACCCGGTCCACTACCTCGGCGCGGCCGGCGAGCTGGTGGACCGGGTACTGGCCCGCAAGGCGACGCTCGCGTAATTCGGTCGCCCCGCCCGGATCCTTGCGGGAGGATGGACCTTCGGCGCGCGAGTGTGCGCGAGAAACCAGACCACAGTGAGGAGGCGTTCCGCCGTGCCGGAAAGAAGAACGGCGGTACTGCTGGCGCTACGCTACTACTGGCGGGAACTGGCCAGCCGCAAACGGATCACCCTTCCCGCCCTCTTCTTCCCCGCGGTCGGGAACATCTGCATCCAGTACGTCACGCCGTTGATCGTCGCCGGGCTGGCCGGGCGGCTCATCGACGGGATGCCGGTGAAGTTCGCCACCGTCGCGCCGTGGGTCCTCGGTTTCGCCGGCGTGCTCCTGGTGGCGGAGATCCTGTGGCGCATCGGCATCCACTGCCTCAACAGGACCGACGGGCTCGGCATCGAGCGGCTCTAC
>NZ_JBJMIE010000331.1:0-16275 GCF_045807065.1 Actinophytocola sp.
AACCCGGGCTGCACCTCGAAGACCTGCGCCGTCGGCAGTGGCTAGAGCAGCTCGAACAAGCTGATGTCCTGGTACTACGCCTGGGGCGGCGCGACCGACACGTCGGCCGGCTGGGCCTGGCGGATCGGTTCCAGCCACGACCACTTCGGCTACCAGAACCCGATGGCCGCGTACGCGCTGGCGAACGTGGCGGACCTGAAGCCGAAGTCGGCGACCGGCGCGACCGACTGGGCGGGCAGCCTGACCCGGCAGCTGGAGTTCTACCGCTGGTTGCAGTCCGCCGAGGGCGGCATCGCCGGTGGCGCGACCAACAGCTGGGCGGGCCGGTACGCGACCCCGCCGTCGGGCTCGGCGACGTTCTACGGCATGTACTACGACGTCCAGCCCGTCTACCACGACCCGCCGAGCAACCAGTGGTTCGGCATGCAGGCGTGGTCGATGGAGCGGGTGGCCGAGCTGTACGACCAGACCGGCAACGCGGCCGCCAAGGCCGTGCTGGACAAGTGGGTGCCGTGGGCGATGGCGAACACCACGGTGAACGCGTCCGCCGGCACCTGGCAGGTCCCGAGTGACCTGTCGTGGTCGGGCCAGCCGGACACCTGGAACGCGTCCAGCCCGGGCGCCAACACCGGCCTGCACGTCACGGTCACCAGCAAGGGCCAGGACGTGGGCGTGACCGCGGCGCTGGTGAAGACGCTGGCGCACTACGCGGCCAAGTCCGGCAACACCAGTGCCCAGACCATGGCGAAGAACCTGCTCGACGCCATGTGGGCGACGCCGAACCAGGACGCGAAGGGCATCTCGACGGCCGAGTCGCGGTCGGACTACAACCGCTTCGACGACCCGGTCTACGTGCCGAGCAACTTCACGGGGACCATGTCGAACGGCGACCCGATCAACTCGTCGTCGACGTTCATCGGTCTGCGGTCCTGGTACAAGCAGGACCCGGCGTGGCCGCAGGTGCAGTCCTACCTCGACGGCGGCTCGGCACCCACGTTCCGGTACCACCGGTTCTGGGCGCAGGCCGACGTCGCGATGGCCATGGCCGAGTACGGCCGACTCTTCCCGAACGGATGAGACGATGACGCGACGGATTGTGGCGCTGCTGTTGGCGCTCACACTCCTGCCGTTGGCGGGCCTGGCCTCGGCCGGGCCCGCCGCGGCGGCAGGAACCGGCTACTGGCACACCAGCGGCCGCCAGCTGCTCGACGCCAACAACCAACCGGTCCGCATGACCGGGATCAACTGGTTCGGCCTGGAGACGGCGAACTACGCGCCGCACGGCCTGTGGTCCCGGGGCTACAAGGACATGCTCGACCAGATGAAGAGCCTGAAGTACAACACGCTTCGGCTGCCCTTCTCCAACCAGCTGTTCGACGCGGGCTCCACGCCGAACAGCATCCGCTACGACCTCAACCCCGACCTGCAGGGCCTGTCCGGCGTGCAGATCATGGACAAGATCATCGACTACGCCGGCCAGATCGGCATGAAGGTGCTGCTGGACCGGCACCGGCCGGACTCCGGCGCGCAGTCGGCGCTCTGGTACACCGCGCAGTACCCGGAGAGCCGGTGGATCAGCGACTGGAAGATGCTCGCTCAGCGCTATCTGGGCAACACCACGGTGATCGGCGCCGACCTGCACAACGAGCCGCACGGCATCCAGGGTGGCGGCGGCTCCAACTGGGGCAGCGGCGACACGGCCAGCGACTGGCGGCTCGCCGCCGAGCGGGCCGGCAACGCGGTCCTGTCCGTGAACCCCAACTGGCTGATCGTCGTCGAGGGCGTCGACTCCTACAACGGCGACGGCTACTGGTGGGGCGGCAACCTGCAGGGTGCGGCCGCGGCGCCGGTGCGGCTGAACGTGGCCAACCGGCTCGTGTACTCGGCGCACGACTACGCGACGTCGGTGTTCGCCCAGCCGTGGTTCTCCGATCCCGCCTTCCCGAACAACCTGGCGGCGATCTGGGACAAGAACTGGGGCTACCTGTTCAAGAACAACGTGGCCCCGGTGCTGCTCGGCGAGTTCGGCACCACGCTCGCCGACCCGCGCGACCAGCAGTGGCTGCGCACGCTGATGGCCTACCTGGGCACCGGCACGGGCGGCGTCAACTTCACGTTCTGGTCGTGGAACCCGAACTCCGGTGACACGGGCGGGATCCTCAACGACGACTGGACCACGGTGAACACCGCGAAACAGGCGTACCTGGACCCGTACCTGATCGCGCCGGACGGCGGGACGACGACCCCGCCGCCTCCGCCGCCGCCGGTGTCCTGCCAGGTGAGCCTCGGCGTGAACGACTGGGGCACCGGCTTCACCGCCGCGGTCTCCATCGCCAACACCGGCACCGCCGCGATCAGCGGCTGGACGTTGGCGTTCACCTTCCCCGGCAACCAACGGATCACCAACGGCTGGTCGGCCAACTGGACGCAAGCGGCCGGCAGCGCCAACGTCACGGCGACCAACCTCGACCACAACCGCGTGATCGGCGCCGGGCAGTCGGTCACCGGGCTGGGGTTCAACGCCAGCTACACCGGCACGAACTCAGCGCCAACGGCCTTCACGGTCAACGGCCAGTCCTGCGCGGTCGCCTAGCCGAACACCCCCCGGGGGCGCCCGTGGCCCCTCGTCCGGCACCCCTCGACGGGCGCACCCGGGGATCTCTCCACCTCTCCAGCGGGAGGAAGCCATGCCCACCTCGCCACGACTGTCCGCGAGTTCGGTGGTCGCCGCGCAGGTCCTCGCCCTCCCCGCACCGGCACACGCCGCCCCGGTCCTCCTCACCCGCGACGGCGCCGCGTTCAACCTGTAAGGACAAGGCAATGCGCACGAAGCTCGCCCATCTGTTAGCGGGGGCGCTCCTGGTCACCTCCGTCATGGTGACCGGCACGGTGGCCGCCGGGACCGCGCCGTCGGCGGTGGCCGCCGCGGCCGATCCGTACTCCTGGAAGAACGTGGAGATCGCCGGTGGCGGCTTCGTGCCGGGGATCGTCTTCAACCCGACCGAACGCAACCTCATCTACGCGCGCACCGACATCGGCGGCGCGTACCGGTGGAACGAGGGCACGCAGCGGTGGACACCGCTGCTGGACTGGGTCGGTTGGGAGAACTGGGGATACAACGGCGTACACAGTCTCGCGACCGACCCGGTCCAAACCAACCGCGTGTACGCCGCGGTCGGCATGTACACCAACGACTGGGACCCCAACAACGGCGCGATCCTGCGCTCGGCCGACAAGGGGAACACCTGGCAGGTCACGACGTTGCCGTTCAAGCTGGGCGGCAACATGCCCGGCCGCGGCATGGGTGAGCGCCTCGCGGTCGACCCGAACCGGGACAGCGTCCTCTACTTCGGCGCGCCCAACGGCAACGGGCTGTGGCGCAGCACCGACTTCGGCGTGACGTGGGCGAAGGTGGCGTCCTTCCCCAACGCCGGCAACTACTCCGACGACCCGAACGACTCGACCGGGTACCAGAGCCACCAGCCCGGTGTGGTGTGGGTGGCGTTCGACAAGTCGACGGCGACGTCCGGGAACACCACGCAGGGCATCTACGTCGGCGTGGCGGACAAGCAGAACACCGTGTACCGCTCGACGAACGGCGGCACGTCGTGGGAGCGCATCGCCGGCCAGCCCACGGGATACCTGGCACACAAGGGGATCGTGGACCCGGTGAACCACGTGCTGTACATCGCGACCAGCGACGTCGCGGGTCCGTACGCCGGGGCCAAGGGTGACGTGTGGAAGTACAACACCCAGACCGGCGCGTGGACCCAGATCAGCCCGATCCCCTCGTCCAGCGCCGACGACTACTTCGGCTACAGCGGCCTGACCATCGACCGGCAGCACCCGAACACGCTCATGGTCGCGACGCAGGTGTCGTGGTGGCCGGACGCGATCTTCTTCCGCAGCACCGACGGCGGCGCGACCTGGACCCGAATCTGGGACTGGACCTCCTACCCCAACCGCAGCTTCAGGTACACCCAGGACGTCTCGGCCGCCCCGTGGCTGACGTTCGGCGCCAACCCGCAACCTCCCGAGGTGACACCGAAGCTGGGCTGGATGAACGAGTCCGTGGAGATCGACCCGTTCAACTCCAACCGGATGATGTACGGCACGGGCGCGACGCTCTACGGCACGACCAACCTGACCAACTGGGACTCGAACACCCAGTTCACGATCAAGCCGATGGCCGCCGGCATCGAGGAGACCGCGGTTCTCGACCTGATCAGCCCGCCGACCGGGGCGCCGCTGATCTCGGGGCTGGGCGACATCGGGGGCTTCCGGCACAACAGCCTCTCGACCGTGCCGTCCTCGATGTTCACGCAACCAGTCTTCACCACCACCACCAGCCTCGACTACGCGGAGACGAACCCGAGCGTGATGGTGCGGGCGGGGAACTTCACCGACTCCGACAGACCCAACGACAGCCACGTCGCCTTCTCCACCGACGGCGGCGCCAACTGGTTCCAGGGCACCGAGCCCAGCGGCGTCAACGAGGGCGGCACGGTCGCGGCGGCCGCGGACGGCAGCCGGTTCGTGTGGTCGCCGCACGCCGTCACGCCGGTCTACTCGGTGGGCTTCGGCAACTCCTGGACCCAGGTCCAGGGCCTGCCCACGGCGTCGGTCGTCGAGTCGGACCGGGTCAACGCGAACAAGTTCTACGGGTTCGACGGCGGCCGGTTCTACGTCAGCACCAACGGCGGCGCCACGTTCACGCAGACGGTCTCGACCGGGCTGCCGTCGACGGCGAAGTTCAAGGCCATGCCGGGCCGCGAGGGTGACCTCTGGCTGGCCGGCGACACCGGGCTGTTCCACTCGACCAACTCCGGCACGTCGTTCACGAAGGTGTCCACCGTGACCTCCGCCCGCAACGTGGGCTTCGGCAAGGCCGCGCCGGGCCGGACCAACCTGACGCTGTTCACCGTCGGCGTGGTGGACGGGGTCAGCGGCGTGTACCGCTCCGACGACACCGGCGCCACCTGGGTGCGGATCAACGACGACCAGCACCAGTACGGGAACATGGGCGAGGCGCTCACGGGCGACCCGCGGATCTACGGCCGGGTCTACCTCGGCACCAACGGCCGCGGCATCCTCTACGCCGACCGCACCGGGTCCGAGCCACCGCCGGCGGATCCGCCACCGACGGACCCACCGCCCACGAACCCGCCGCCGGCCACCGGCGCCTGCGCGGTGACCTACGGCGTCAGCCAGTGGCCGGGCGGCTTCACCGGCTCGGTGACCATCGCCAACACCGGCACCGCCGCGATCAGCGGCTGGACGTTGGCGTTCACCTTCCCGGCCGGGCAGCGGGTCACCAGCGGCTGGGGCGCCACCTGGACGCAGGGATCCGGCAGCGCCGGCGTCACCGCCGCCAACCTGGACTACAACGGCTCGATCGCACCCGGCGGATCGGTGCAGGTCGGGTTCAACGGCTCGTGGACGGGCGCCAACCCCGCCCCGGCGGCCTTCACCGTCAACGACAACCCCTGCACGACCGGGAGCTGAGCCCATGTTCGCCAGAAAGGCGCTCGCCGCCGCGACCACCGTCCTGTTAGCGCTCTCCGGAGTGGCCGTCCTGGCCACGCCGGCCGCGGCGGACCCGCTGAAGGTGCACGCCGCCGCCGACGGCAGGTACATGGGCGACGCCGTGGACAACAGCGAGATCACCGACGCCACCTACCGCACCCACATCGCGAACGAGTTCGACATGCTCACCCCGGGCAACGCGATGAAGTGGGACGCGACCGAACCGACGCAGGGGCAGTTCAGCTACACCCGCGCCGAGGAGATCATGAGCCTGGCCCAGGCCAACGGCCAGCGGGTCCGCGGGCACACGCTGGTGTGGCACAACCAGACCCCGAGCTGGGTGCAGAACCTCGACGCCACCGCCCTGCGCACGGCCCTGTCCAACCACATCACCAACGTGGTCGGCCACTTCGCGGGCCGGCTGTACGCGTGGGACGTCGTGAACGAGCCGCTGAACGAGGACGGCACCCTGCGCAACTCGTTCTGGTACGCCAAGCTCGGCGCGAGCTACATCGCCGACGCGTTCCGGGCGGCCCGCGCGGCGGACCCGACCGCGAAGCTGTACATCAACGACTACAACACCGACGGTCTCGGCGCGAAGAGCGACGGCATGTACAGCCTGGTGCAGTCGCTGCTGGCGCAGGGCGTGCCCATCGACGGCGTCGGTTTCCAGGCCCACCTGGCGATACAGTTCGGCTTCCCGAACCAGCTGCGGCAGAACCTGCAGCGCTTCGCCGACCTGGGTCTGGACGTGGCGATCACCGAGCTGGACGTCCGCATGCAGCTGCCGTCCGACGCCACGAAGCTCGCCACCCAGGCGGCCTACTACCGCGACGTCACGAACGCCTGCCTCGCGGTGACCCGCTGTGTGGGCATCACGACGTGGGGCTACACCGACAAGTACTCGTGGGTGCCGAGCACGTTCCCCGGCGAGGGCGCGGCCCTGCTGGTGGACGAGAACTTCCAGGTCAAACCGGCGTACACGGCGGTTCACGACGCGCTCGCCGCCGCCGGCGGCACCGACACGACCCCGCCGACCGCGCCGGGCGCCCCGACCGCGTCCGGGGTGACCGCCACCAACGCGGCGCTGTCGTGGTCCGCGTCGACCGACAGCGGCGGCAGCGGCCTGTCCGGCTACGACGTCTACCGGGAACAGGGCACGACCGACCCGCTGCTGGCCCGGACCACGACGAACTCGGCAGCGCTGACGGGCCTGTCGCCGGCCACGTCCTACGAGGTGTACGTCCGGGCGCGCGACGGCGCCGGCAACCTGTCGGCCCCGTCGGCGACGGTGACGTTCACAACCCAGCAGGGCCCCGCGACCGGCCCGTGCCGGGTGGCCTACAGCGCCTCGAACTGGGGCGGCGGCGCCGGCTTCACGGCGAACATCACGATCACCAACACCGGCACGACCGCGACCAACGGCTGGACGTTGGCGTTCACCTTCCCGGCCGGACAGCGGGTCAGCGAGGGCTGGAACGCGACGTGGACGCAGGGTGCCGGCAGCGCGAACGTGACGGCGGCGAGCCTGTCGTACAACGGGACCCTGGCGCCGAACGCGTCGACGCAGCTCGGTTTCAACGGCACCTACACCGGGACCAACACGGCGCCGAGCACGTTCACACTGAACGGCGCGACCTGCGCGGCGGCCTGACCTCGGAACCGCGCGGTCGACCCGGCACGGTCACCTGGCGCATGGCTCGATACCCCGCGGGTATCGAGCCATGCGAAACAAAACTTGGACACCCGTCGCGCCGCGTTCCTACCTTGGGTCCATGACCAGCGCCGTTCTCGACCGCATCGCCTCGGTGACGCTCTCGTCCGTGACACTGCCGCTGCCCACGGGCATCAGCGACGCCAAGGTGCTCACCGGGCGGCAGCGGCCGATGACCGAGGTCGCGTTCCTGTTCGCCGAGATCACCACCGAGGACGGGCACGAGGGCCTCGGCTTCAGCTACTCGAAGCGTGCCGGCGGCCCGGCCCAGTTCGCGCACGCCCGCGAGGTCGCCCCCGACCTGGTCGGCGAGGATCCGAGCGACATCGGCCGGCTGTGGACCAAGCTCGTCTGGGCCGGCGCCTCGGTCGGGCGCAGCGGCGCGGCCACCCAGGCGCTCGCGGCCATCGACGTCGCCCTGTGGGACCTCAAGGCCAGGCGCGCGGGCCTGCCGCTGGCCAAGCTGCTCGGCGCGCACCGCGACTCCGTCCGCTGCTACAACACGTCCGGCGGCTTCCTGCACGAGTCGGTCGAGCAGATCACGGACAACGCCACGCGCACGCTCTCCTCCGGCATCGGCGGCATCAAGATCAAGGTCGGCCAGCCGGACTGGCGCGAGGACCTGCGCCGGGTCGCGGCTGTGCGCGCGCACATCGGTGACGCGGTGCCGCTGATGGTCGACGCCAACCAGCAGTGGGACCGGCCGACGGCCATGCGGATGGGCCAGGCGCTCGAGGAGTTCGACCTGGTGTGGATCGAGGAACCGCTGGACGCCTACGACGCCGAGGGGCACGCGGACCTCGCGCGCACGCTCACCACGGCCGTCGCGAGCGGCGAGATGCTGACCAGCGTCGGCGAGCACTACGAGCTGATCCGCCACCGCGCGGTCGACATCCTGCAGCCGGACGCGCCGCGGATCGGCGGCATCACCCAGTTCCTGAAGCTCGCCACCCTGGCCGAGCACGCGAACCTGGGCCTGGCGCCGCACTACGCGATGGAGATCCACGTGCACCTCGCGGCCGCCTACCCGGCCGAGCCGTGGGTGGAGCACTTCGACTGGCTGTACCCGCTGTTCAACGAGCGCCTGGAGACCCGCAACGGCCGCATGCACCTGTCCGGCCGGCCGGGTCTCGGCATCACGCTCAGTGAGCAGGCCCGCGCCTGGACGGTGGACAGGACCACGGTCGGGTCCTGACCACCGTCCGGGCGTCGTCCCAGGGGAGCGCCAACCGTCAGGTCAGCGGCTCGATCCAGACGTTGCGGAACCGCGGGTTCGCGCCCGCGTCACCGTGGTCCTGGAGGCGGATGGACTGCGGTGTCGCGTCCTCCCCCAGGCTGTCGCCCGTGCCGCCGTCGACCTGGACGTCGTTGTGGACGAGGACCCCGTTCCACACCAGCGTGACGCGGGCGTTCGCGGTCTTGTTGCCGGCAGTGTCGAAACGGGCCGCGTGGAAGGTGATGTCGTAGGTCTGCCAGGTGCCCGACGGGGTTCCCGCGTTGCTGTCCGGGGCGCGCTTCGAGTAGATGCTGCCCCCCTCGTTGTTCGCCGGCGGGTGACCGTAGGACTCCAGCACCTGCACCTCGTACCGCTCCTGCAGGAACACCCCGCTGTTGCCGCGGGCCTGGCCGGTCACCTCCGGCGGGTAGTCCGGCTCGAACCACTCGACGTGCAGCCGGAAGTCGCCGAACTTCTGCTTCGTGCGGATGTCACCGCCCAGGGACTCCACCGAGCCGCCCGAGATCGGCCACGTCGCCGCGCCACCCGCCCTCGCCTCCCACGCGTCCAGGTTCGAGCCGTCGAACAGCGTGATCCGCGACCCCGCCGCGAGCGTCAGCCTGTCGAGGTTGACGTTGCCGTCGTCGCCGGCGTCGAACCGGTAGGACACCGTGTTCGCGCCCGCGTTCAGCTGTAGCACCTCGGTCGAGGTCGCCCACGTCTCCCAGTCGCCGGTGCTCGACAGGGAGATCTGCCGCACCTTCGCACCGTTGACGTACAGGCTCACCTTCTTGGTGCCCGCGAACGGGTTCGGACCGTTCGAGTAGCGCAGCCGGGCCTGATAGGCACCCGCGCTGGGCACGTTCACGGTGAAGGTCGTGGCCGCGCCCTGGTTCCAGTACCCGGCGACGAACCCGCCACCCGAGTAGCCGCCGTGGTCGGTGGCGACCGCCGCGCCGCCGGCCAGGCCCGCCGTCTCGGCCTCGAAGTCCGTGTCGGCCATCTGCGCGGACGTCCCGACGGTGAGCTTGTCCACGTTCACATTGCCGCCGTCGCCACTGTCGTAGCGGTAGGCGATGGAGTTCGTGCCGGCGGCGAGTGGCACCGACTCCGTCGAGGTCGCCCACGTGTCCCAGTTCCCGGTGCTCGCCAGCGAGGTCTGGCGGACCTTCGTCCCGTTCACGTACAGGCTCACCGTCTTCGCGCCGGCCACCGGGTCCGGGCCGTTCGAGTACCGCAGCCGCGCCTGGTAGTTGCCGGCCGTGGGCACGCTCACGGTGAACGCCGTCGACGCGTTCTGGTTCCAGTAGCCCGCCACGAAACCCGTGCCGGAGTAGCCGGTGTGGTCGGTGGCCGCCACGGCGCCGCCGGTCAGCGCCGCCGCCTCGGCCTCGTAGTCGGTGTCCACGTAGGGGCCGACCACGGCGTTGAGCGTGTACCAGGCCTCGGTGCTCCACAGCTGCTCGCCGCTGTCGGCGGCGAACGGGCGCGGCGACCGGACGTGCACCACGCGGCCCGCCTTCAGGCCCGACAGCTTGATCGTCACCTTCTTGCGGTCCGCGGACACCGACGCCGAGGTGACCGGCAGGGTCTCCTCGTCGACCTTCGGGCCGCCGTAGGCCACCGTCGGGACGTAACGCCACTGCTGGACCTGGTACTTGGACACCAGGTCCTGGACGGTCGCGGCCGACAGCGGCTGCGTGTACTCCAGCTCGAAGCCACCGGCCACGGCACGCATGGCCAGGATGTCGAACGCGTTGGTGCCGTTGAACGCCACCTTCTGCAGGCCGTAGGTCAGCTTGCCCTCCTGGCCCCAGTTGCCGCCCGCGCCGATGCCGCCGGTGTACAGCGCGCCGTCCGGCCCGAGGGTCATGCGGCTCACGCCGGACTCGAGCCCCTGGGTCATGCGGAAGACGGCGCCCTGGTATTCGCCGTTGACCTTCTCGACGAAGCCGCGCTGGATGCCGCCGTAGGTCACGTCACCGAAGACGAACTGGCCGGCGAACGGTCCCTGGGACAGCAGGATCGGGTTGCTCGGCGAGTTCGCGATCTCGTTCTGCGGCAACCACAGCACGGGCTGGGTGATCGGCTGCGACTCGAACGGCCCCGGCGGGTTCATGTAGTGGTTGAAGAAGCGGTTCTGCTTGATCTGCAACAGCTTCGACGACGGCAGCCAGCCACCCTGGTTGTCGGTGACGAAGATGTCGCCGTCCGGGCCCCAGCCGATGCCGTGCGGCGTGCGCAGCCCGCCTGCGAGGTAGGACACCGCGCCCGTGTTCTTGTCCACCTTGATGGTCGAGCCCCGGTTGGGGGCCGGCTGCGGGTTGGTGGTGTTGCCGCCCTCGTCGATGGCCACGGACAGGTTGACGTAGAAGAAGCCGTCCCGGTACAGCAGCCCGAACGCGAACTCGTGGAAGTTGCCGCCGTACGGCCAGGTCGCGATGATGCGGGTGTTGTCGGTGACCCAGTCGCCGTTGGTGTCGTTCAGCTCGGTCAGCCCGTTCTTCTGGGACACGTAGAGCTTGCCGTCGACGTACTTGATGCCCATCGGCTCCTTGAGCCCACTGGTGATCCGCTGCGCGGTCACCCGCGTGGGGTTGGTGACGCCGGTGACGTTGCTCAGCAGGTAGACCTCGCCGAGCGAGTTCTGGGAGCCGCCCCAGGTGCAGATGGCGAGGCGACCGTCCGGCAGCCAGTCCATGCCGGTCACCTGCGGCTGGAAACCGTTGGGGCGCAGGTCGGTCAGCGTGAGGTCCGGGTGCACACCGGTCAGCGGCAGCCCGTCACCCGGCGAGTCGTTGCCACCCACGCACTCCTTGCGCCCCGGCGCGGTCACCCGGACGACTCCCGCGTCCGTGCTCAGGGCACTGTTCGGCACGACCGTGAACGCGCTCGCGCCCGGTGGCCGCCATTCGAGCGTGACCTGCTGACCGCCGGCCCGGTCGAACTGCTCGATCGTGAACCCGTGGTAGCCGGTGGCCAGGTTGACCGTGCCCTCGACCGCCGTCGACCCGTGCAGGCCGTCGTTGTTGATCAGGACGGTGTTGTCGAGGGTCATGCGCGACCCGTCGTCACTGGTGAGCCGGAACGTGTAGCTGCCGGCGGTGGTGATGTTCACGTTGCCAATGGCTTGCGAGACGAAGAGGTCCTCGATACCGAAGGCGTCACCGGTCCAGTCGATGTTCGGCATCAGCTTGTCGATGTTCGGAGTCTGACCGGGCTTGAGCGTGCACAACCGGTCCAACTCCACCCCGACGTCGAAGACGCGCAGCGTCACCCCGGGTGTCTGGGGTGGCACCGCCGCTTGGGCGGGGGCGGCGATGAAGACGTTCACAACGAGGGCAGCGCACAGCGCGGCTAGGGACGACAGACGCATGTCTTCTCCCGGAGGCGGATGGAAGCAGGGGGTTCACACCGCGTGCGCTGAACGTTAAGGGTGCTTTTGTTCGCGGTCAACGAAAGTTTGTTGGTTTTCGGCGAAGTTACGTCAAATGGACGCAATAGTTTGGGGGGTGGGCAAATGATCCTTGTTCCTGGGTTGCCGTCTCCTCGGTACTGGTCGGGGGTGCGGCGGGGATCGTTTGCGGGTAGACCAATCTGCGAGTTCCGCATCCTGTGAGTTCCGCATCGACTGTCCTTAATGGACGTTCGCTTCTGGCGTTGGGTGGATGCGCGAAGGTTGACTTTTCTGTGATTCACGGGGGTGTGGTCGTCGTCGTTCTTCCGCGGGCCGTGGTTCCGCTGTTCGGTGGACTCTTCGGCGGGCTCTTAGGCGGGCCGTGTTTCGCTGTTCCGTGGGCCGAGGTTCAGCGCTGCGTCCTCGGTGTTCGGTCGCGGCGGTGCGCGTCCTTGGGTGTCCCGTGGGTTCGGGGCCGCCTGCCTCGTGCCGGGTGTTCGGTGGGTTTGGTGGTGCGCGCTGCGTCCTTGGTGTTCGGTGGTGGTGGCGGGATTGTACGGGCGGCGACTCACGCCTCAAGGGCGCCTTCGGCGTCGGGCTTCGCCCGATGTCGCTTCGCTCCACCCTTGACCCGCGAGCCTCCGCCGCCCTGGGCAGGCCCCTCCGGGGGCAGGCTGGCGCCTGCCTGCCCTGCCCCCGCCACCGAACCGCCTAGCGGGGAGGTCTGTTCCGCCACCCTGGCCACGGGGCTTGGATCGCCTCCGCCACCTTGGCCACTGGCCTGGGTTCAGCTCAGTCACCTCAGCCACGGGGCCTGGGTCGCCTTCGCCACCTTGGCCACTGGGCCTGGGTTCTCCTCGATCACTTTGGCCACGGGGTTCGGGGGCGCCTCCGCCAACCTGGCAACCGAGCCCGGCGCCTCCACCACTTCACCACGGCCTTGGGTCACCTCCGCCGCTTGGCCACGGGGCTCAGGTGCCTTCGCCGCTTGGCCATGGGGCCGGGGCTTGGGTCGCCTCCGCCACCTCGATCGCCGAGCTTGGGTCGCCTCGGCCACCCACCCTGGCAACGAGGCCGGGGATGCCTCCGCCACCTCGGCCACCAGCTCGGGTCCCCGGGTTGGGTTGCGTCCACCTCGTGGGACAGGCGCAGGTCCAGCGAGTCCTCCCGGCGCCCGTCACGCCCCACCTCGACGAACACCCGCGACCGGAGATCTGGAACGCGTTCTCTACGCCGGCTGACTCGCCCAGCGGTTGGCTGTCAGGCGGAAGCTTGGCAGGTCGGCGAGCTTGAGCGTCGCCTCGTACGTGCGTTCGTAACCCGTGTGGGCGATGCGCCAGTGGCCGTCCTCGCGGCGGTAGCGGTCCTCGTAGAATGCCGCGCCGATGATCACCACGCCGTGGTCGACGGCGATGACCGTGTCCTGGAAGGCCCAGGTGCCGGTTGCCTCGTCGCCGTTGAGGTCGATTTCCGGTTGGGTCGCGAAGTGTGTGGTGATCAGGCCCGGACCCAGCTGCTCACGCATGAAGCCGACGATCGCGTCGCGGCCCTCCAGTTTCAGGGGGCGGCCGTAGGTCGGGGTGCCGTAGTCGGCCACGGCGTCGGCGGTGAGGACGTCCGCCAGCCCGTCCCAGTCCTTCGTGTCGACGCAGCGCAGGTAGCGGTGCTTGAGGCGCTTGATCTCTTCGAGTGCGACGAGGTCCATGCGCCAAGCTTCCGCCGCATCCATCCCTAGCACAAGAACGTGTTCTCGTTTGATCATGAAGGAGCGTGGACGAGTGCGCGCTGCGCCACATGCACCAACTTTTGTCATAGGTCGACAAAAGTATGTCGTTCTTGACTAAAAGCGTGTGATACTTCGCACCGAAGTCTTCACGCAGTTGTCATATGTGACGCGGTGTTTGGAAAGGTGCACACCCTCATGGACGAGACCCCCGACCGATCCCGGTTCACCCGGCGCGACGTGTTCAAGGCCTCCGCGGGCGCGGCCGCCGTGCTCGCCGCCGCGGGCGCGCCGATCATCGCGACCGCTGGGCCCGCGCTCGCCGACAACAGGGGCGGCGGGCACGACGACCACCACGGCGGCGGCCTGCACGCCGAGCCGCTGATCCCCGCGCGCAACCGCGGGATGATCCTCTACAGCGTGCGCGACCGGATCACCGCGCCGCCGGACAACACCGGCGTGCCGTACGGGTTCGCGCAGGTCCTCGAGGCCGTGGCCAGGTGCGGCTACAAGGAGGTCGAGTTCGCCGGCTACACCCAGCACGAGTCGATCCTCGGCCGGCAGATCACCCCGCAGGAGATCCGCA
This sequence comes from Actinophytocola sp., assembly GCF_045807065.1. Taxonomy (GTDB): domain Bacteria; phylum Actinomycetota; class Actinomycetes; order Mycobacteriales; family Pseudonocardiaceae; genus Actinophytocola. Next base: position 14,163 of record NZ_JBJMIE010000331.1, read on the forward strand.
AGCTCCTCGACGACAACGGCCTGGTCGCCAACGGCACCCACACCACCATCAACCCGGCCACGTTCGAGCGGGAGATGGACATCGCCCAGACGCTGGGCATGCGGAACATCGGCACGGGCGCCGACCCGACCGGCAGCCGCTACAAGTCCGACTGGGACGCCGCCGCCGACGTGTGGAACGACCTGGGTCGCAAGGCGAAGGCCCGCGGCCTGCGCCTGTACACGCACAACCACCACGACGCGTACGACTTCCTGCTCGACGCGGGCCCGCTCGACGCGAACGGCAAGCCGACCCGCAGCACCGGCCTGCGGAAGCTGCAGTACTTCTTCGGCATCACCGACCCGCGGTACGTGTTCTTCGAGATGGACATCTTCTGGGCCTACGTGGCGCGGTTCCGGCACCAGACCTTCACCGACAAGCGCGGCAACACCCAGACCGACCTGTTCGACCCGATCCTCACGGTCGCGCCCCGCACGACCCGGTTCCCGCTGTTCCACGCCAAGGACGGCGTCAAGAACCCGAACGCCGGCGACGGCTACGACATGGTGGCGCTGGGCGTGGGTGACATCAACTTCCAGCAGTTCTTCGAGGTCATCGGCGACCAGAACTTCCACCACGCCAACTGGGAGAACGACAACGCGCCCGGCGGGCCGGCCAAGCCGGGCCAGTCCCTGCAGCAGGCCCAGATCAGCTACACCAACATGTCCGAGCTGACGATCTACCGCCGCTGACCCTTAGTCCCTTGTGGGGCATCGCTTTCCGCCTGCGGTGCCCACAAGGCCGGCACACGGGGCCGTCACACCAGCAGCGCGCTGACCCGGACGAGCCCGTTTCCCCCGGTCCGGCGGGCCTGCACGACGACCTCACTCAGCTCGTCGGTGACGGCGACGTCGACGGTGTGCCGCTCCCCCGCCGCCATGTCCTCGCCCGCCGGCGTCCCGCTCACCAGCACGCGCACCTGACCCGCCGTGCCGGTGTCCGCCACCGCGTCGACCACGACCCGGAAGCCACCGGGTCGCGCGAGGGTGCGCACCAGGTCGGTCCACTCCGGGGAGTCGGTGCCCGGCCAGTCCCGCGGCCGGGCCGGCGACAACGGCACCGGAACCGCCTGCGGCACGGCGGAGGTGAGCGCTGACATGCCGGCTCGGCGGCCCTCCAGCAGCCGCAGCCGCCGCTCGACCTCCCGCAGCTGGGTCAGCAGCGTGTCGGGGCGGTTCACCCGGGTCATGACGGCTCCAGGAAGGGCGCGACGGTGAGCTTGACCTGCTCCTGCCCCGCGTCGTCCCCCGGCGTGACCTCCAGCCCGAGGATGCGCACGGTCACATCCAGCTGCTCGCCGGCGAAGAACGGGTCGTCGATCACGATCCGCGCGTCGTCGCCGACGGAGTATCCGCCGACCACGGGGTCGAGGTCGGCACGCACGGTCAGCTCCGGCAGCACGACCGGTCGTCGCCGCGCGGCCAGCTCGCCCGCGACCTGGGCGTCGAGCATCGCCGCGTCGGTCGTGTCCGTCGGCGACACCTGGGCCTCCAGCAACGGCCAACCCGCCGCCAACGCGGTCGGGTCCGCCGCGACCGGTGCGCCGCCCGGCCCCAGCACACGCGTGGCCATGCTCGCGGCGTCGCTCGGCCAGGTGAAGTCGATGAGGTTCGCGCCGTACTCCCAGACGTACGGGGCACCCGGCTGCCCGAGCCGCGGGAAGCCCAGCCGCAGGAACCGCTCGGGGTCCCCGCTCTCGCCGTACCGGACGTCGACGGTGAAGTCGAGCCCGTCGTCAGCGTTCGCGAGGTCCCGCAGCGCGTCGGCCACCGGTTTGAGATCTGCGGGCGAGTAGGTGATCGTGCGCGTGACGCCGGAGGACTCCGGCCCGGTGACGACGATGCCGAGGTCGCCGCCCGGGTGGGACTGGGCGAGGGTGACCAGGCTCCTGGCGACCGCGAGCTGGTCCCCGGCGAGCGGCACGTCCGCGGTGAGGTCCGCCGGGTCGAGCACGAGCCGGTGCTCGAAGTAGGACAGCAGGTACGTCGTCCACCGGACGCGGACGGTGTTGGTCGCCGACAGCCGGAGGTTGCCCGGCAGGTGGTCGTTGGCCCCGTGGTAGTTGTGCATGGCC